>CAMNWW010000083.1 GCA_946566415.1 uncultured Lachnospiraceae bacterium
TACATATCCTTAAATAATTGATAATACTCCTGATAGATTCTATGGCGCTCTGCGTCCGGTTCAACGATAAAATCTTTATACCTCACCGCGCATCTGCAGCCTTCTTCAATATCCCGGTAGACTCCTGATCCTACGCCTGCCGCGATCGCCGCTCCCAGGCTTGCCTGTTCTTCATTCTTGGCCGTCCGCAGCGGAAGGCCAAAAATATCTGCCTGAATCTGGAGCCACGGCATACTCCTCGCCGCTCCTCCCGACGCGATCATAGACTGTGCCAAAAGCCCTAACCCTGAGCATACTTCAATACATTGATTCAGGGCGAACGCTACGCCTTCCATTACCGCTCTCGCCATCTGGACCCGCCCCGTATTCACATTCAGCCCAATAAAAGCTCCGCTGATATTCGGATTCAAATGCGGCGTCCTCTCGCCGTTCAGATACGGCAGAAATATCACTCCGCCGCTCCCTGGCGGTACTTCGGCGATCTTCTCATTCATCATATCGTAATCTACAGTATCGAACAGGTTGCTGAACCATTTGTATGAGAGCCCTGCATTCATGATTGCCCCCATGGTAAACCAGCGTCCTTTTTGGTAACCGCAAAATGTATTCGTATTTAAAAACGGATTCGATATCGGCTGACCGCTCTGGAAAGAAACCTGACCGCTCGTCCCGATATTGGAGCAGGCGTCTCCTTCATGTACGGCGCCGTTGCCTATACCCTGCATCACCTGGTCGCCGCCGCCTGCGCAGACGACCACTCCTGTGCCAAGCCCGGTCTCCTCGGCTGCTCTTCGGCAGACTGTCCCGACCGCCGCCGCGGTGTCATAGCACAGTGGAAACCATTCAACCGGAATCCCTGCCAGCTTTAACACTTCCTCTGACCAGCAGTTCCTATGGATATCAAATGCAAGCGTAGCCGAAGCATCCGAATAATCCGTGGATATCTCGCCTGTCAATTTAAACTTCAAATAATCTTTCGGAAGCATCACATGTGCTATCCTCGCGAAATTCTCCGGCTCTTTTTCCTTCACCCACATGAGGGAAGGAAGCAGAAATCCCGTATAGACCGGATTCATAATGATGTTCCGGATTCTCTCCTCGCCCAGAAGTTCCTTAAGTCTTTCCACCTGCTCAGAAGAGCGCGCGTCACAATGCAGAATCGCCGGACGCACGACGCAATACTCACTGTCCAGCATGACCAGGCCATGCATCTGACCTGAAAAGCTCAGTCCCCTGATCTCTTCCTTCATATCCGGCCGTATATGTAATACTTCCCTCAGCGTCTCACAGCACGCCCGCCACCACTTTTCTGGGTCATGCTCCGCATAGCCGTTGTGAGGAGAGGCGAACTGATAACTCCTTGCACTTAACGCTTTCACTTCCCCGTTTTCAGACACCAGCATTGATCTTAAGCTGGAAGTTCCTAAATCTATTCCGATCAAACAGCTCATGATATCTCCATCCCGTCTTGTTGCTTATTCCACACCTAAAAGTTATCTCCTACTATCTAAAATTATAGTGATCATTTCCGCAAATGTCAACGCAAATGTGAAAGATGTTTTTATATATATTGCTTTTTTGTTGAATAATGACATTTTATACATTTATTTTTTGTATATTATGTCGTTTTATGGCGTCTTTTGGTGAAAATTTTTTTCACGAAAGTGTATTCAAAAAACTCTTAGCAAAACACAACTGCATTCCCGCCACAAAAGTATCGCCAAGCCCTATCGTATACCGTGGCTTTTCCATGTACCGCGACGGTACTAAAACCGCGGTATGCTTCCGCTGGATATGAGAAAGCCTCTCTGCAAACTCCAGCCCTATCCTGCTTAACCCCAGCTCCAAAGACTTACGGCAGTCTTCCTTTGTTCCGTATTTGCCGATTCTGGCCCTGGTCCCGGACATCAGGTTCCCCAAGGTCAGTCCCATCTCAATATCCACCGTTGCCATGGGCTCCCCATAATAGAGGGCATAATCTTTACTATGCATGACGATTCCCTTTGCCGGATACAATTCCAAGACATAATCCAGCCCGTTAAGCACAGATTCTATATCTTCTTTGTCCACAGGATGTGCTTTCCTCTTCGTCAGATCCTCCAACTCCTCCTCATTCATCCCCATGATGTCCATGTATTCTCCGATCCCATCATAAAGGGCGTCCCGGATCTGCGAGCTGATATAATGTGCGCTTTCAAAATAAATGACAATGTTCGGGTTCTTCTCCTTTATAATGCGGTAATGTTCCGCAAGTTCCCGAATCCTTCCTTCCAAAACCTCTTGCTCCCGGATCGCGTTAAAGCCCGATATGTCATAGGAGCTGATCTTTTCCGCGTGTTCTTCCAGATAATCCAGAAAATCCCGGCGTACAGGCATAATCTTATGCACCTGGTCATAGTCAATAATGATACGGTTAGAAAGCGCCACCTCATACTCCTTGCCCCTGACGCGTATCTTGTCTCCCTTTGAATACTGTACAATCAGATGAAGAAGCGGCGTCTCTCCGGATATACATTCCCTGATCGGAACCCGTTTCCCATCTTTTGTAGACTCCATCCCCTTATAGTCCAGCCACTCAATAACCTCCGCCGACTGATCGGTGATGTGTGTCAGCACCGGCATTCCGATCGCGCCTAAAGCGGCAGACCCCTGCGCGCAGGTCCCGCCCAGTTCATAGCGGTATTCAAAAAGCCGCTTAAGCTCTTCAACCACTTCTTTGGAAGTCACTTCGACCTCTCCGCCGTAACCATGGATTGCAAAATAACTGACAATCCTGGCAAAATCTTCCATATCGTCAATTGTTTCTTCATCGGTAAAGGAAGGTTCCTCTTTTAAATATTGATCCAGCAGCTCATTGAACGTATCCGCATTCCACTTTACGACCACGTCCAGATTGCTGGTATAAGCCAGCACCGGACCGCCTCCCACTGCAAAACAGCGCTCTGCTATTTCCGGAACTGAATCAAGATACTCTAAATATCTGTCCTGATATGCCATCTAACACCCTCCGGTCTTTTATATTCATCTATAATTTGTATTCACTCAAAAATAATTCCACAACGTCACCGTAAACATCCGTCTCTTTTCCTGTTTCCCCGCTCTTGGCAAACACGTCAAAATGGCGCAGCACATACAAAATCGCATCACTGACCGCCATTTCCGGGAGATGGGACGCCGGCTCCATACCAAGATCCTTATGATTTTTATCTACGATCTGTATAAAATAATCCGCGGCTATAGCAAGCTGGGAATTTTTTTCTCCTGAGATCACGATAGAATGCATATGATTCTTCTTGGCAAGCTCCATGGCCTGCACAACCTGCTTCGACGCGCCGGATCTGGAAATTGCAATGATTGTGTCGTCACTGGAACCCAGGCTCACATGATTCAGAAAATGTTCCGGGATCATTGAATAAAAGCACAAAATACCGCACCTCTCCAGCCGAAATCCCAGATCAATCGCAATCGGGCTGGTATTCCCCGCCGCAACAACATGCACCATCCTGCTCATCCGTATCTGCCGCACAGCCTCCACCAAGACCTCATTATCAATCTCCTCTCCCAGCGCCGCTACTCTGGCGGCGCTGGAATCAAAAAATCTCCTCGCTGAGTTCAGCATTTCTTCTTTGTTGTAGACCCCTCTTCTGTTCCCTAAATCGTGAGACATCAAAAGCCGCATCTGATAATACCCTTGATAGCCGACATGCTTGCACATACGCACCACCGTCGCCTCACTGCTGCCGCTTTTCTGAGCAAGCTCGGTTATATTCAGCATGATCGTCTTTTCAGGATTCGCTAAAATATAATCTGCAGCCCGCTTTTCTGCAGAAAAAAGTTTTTCATAATTCAGCCTGATATTATCAAGCACCGTATTCGTGTACTGCTTCATAGAAATACCGCCCTCTTTTGACAGAAACGCCGTTCTGCATTCTGGCAATGCCGTATCTTACAGCATCTCTGTCAGCGAATAATATTTTACCTTATCATCGTCGTTAAAAAGTTTTACCTTATGTTCTACTACCTCGTTCATTGCTTTTACACTCGCCGGATACAACTCGAACGGCTCGCGGATCTTCGGATCCTGCAGAGTCTTTCTCAATTCCTGATAGAACGCGTCCTTGATGTCGGACGAGATGTTAATCTTGTTGATGCCGCGCTTCACCGCTTCCGCAATCTCAGAATCCTTATTGCCGGAACCGCCGTGAAGTACCAGAGGAACAGACACCTTGCTCTTGATCTCAGAAAGCAGGTCCTGCTTAAGTTCCGGCGTCATCCCTGCCGGATAAAGTCCATGCGCTGTTCCGATCGCAATGGCGAGCGTGTCGCAGTCTGTCTCCTCCACAAAACGTACCGCGTCTTCCGGTTTCGTATAAATGATATTATCTGTTCCGCCTTCTGTATCTCCATCCGTCGTTCCAATTGTACCCAGCTCTCCCTCTACGGAAACTCCCAGCGGGTGAGCCAGTTCACATACCTTCTTCGTAATCGCAATATTTTCTTCAAAAGGAAGGGAAGAAGCATCGATCATGACGGAGGTGAACCCTGCCCGAATGGCCCGCACGATCGGCTCCCATCCGCTATGATCCAGATGAATACACACCGGAAGCGGAGACTTCGCCGCCCTGTCAATACACATATGCAGGAAACTGTCCCCCTGGAACTCAAGCTCAAACGGATGGATTGCCAGGATGACCGGCGCTTTTAATTCCTCACATTTATCCATAACACCGTTCAAAATCTGACCTGTGCCAATATTAAAAGCCGGCACCGCAAAATTGTGTTCGTTAGCCACTGCCAATAAATCCTTCATGTTAAGTAACATCTTATTTCCTCCTTAATCTCTCTGGCTCTGCCAAAAGTTTTATGCATTTATCTTATCCCACGACAACGTGCTTGTCAATATTCATGAAAAATAATTTTATCTTGTTCGTCAATTTGTTCTGTTTTTTATATTTATTTTTTTAATTATTTGTGATATTATGTATAAAAGGCCAATTGTCATCGGCTTGTGTGAAAACTTTTTTCTTGCGCTTCCTGTCCGATGACGCATACGAAATAAGGAGGATTGATCATCATGAGTAATGTAAGAAAAGTGTTTGAAGAAGGCAAAGGCATACTGCATCTGATGCCCACATGGGTACCGCGTGGATTTAACGAACCCGGAAAGCGTCTCCGCCTTCATCCGGACGACTATTTTGCCCTTGGAATGGACAGAGGCGGGATTTGTGAGAGATGGCTCGGCTCTCTTGCAAAAGCCTTAAACGGTCCTAAGACCGGGGAGACAGAAGGCATGAGCTACGTGCTTGAAGACGCTGCCACGAAGACAACCTGCCTGTTCAAGGATTATGTAGAGGAATTGGGCGCCGACCTGATCGGGGATGTCCTGATGGAAAAATATGGGACATGGCCGACCTTTGCCAAGCTGTACGACTATGACAAGCCGCTGTTCCACCATCTGCATCTGACAGAAGAGATGGCAAATAAGATCGGAATGCACGGCAAACCGGAATCTTATTATTTCCCGCCGCAGTACAACAGCGGATACTTAGGAAGAATGCCGCTTACCTATTTCGGATTCGATCCTTCCACGACAAAGGAACAGGTTATGGAGTGCCTTGAGAATTATGACGTCAAGGATACCCGCATCACAGAACTTTCCCGTGCATACCGCATCCAGATTGGAACCGGCTGGTATACTCCGGCAGGCGTGATCCACGCTCCTGCTTCTGTGGTCACATTTGAGCCGCAGTGGAACAGCGATGTAAATACAATCATGGAAAACGTCACCATGGGCGAAGTAAATCCGCACAATATGCTTACCGACTGCGCTCCTGAGGAAGAAAAGGACGACCTGGAAGCAATCTTCAACCAGATCGACTGGAAAGAAAGCACCCGTCCTGACTATAAAGAAACGTATTTCCGCGCTCCAAAGACCAAATGCGAGAGCGAGGCTGCTGTTGAGAAATGGGTCGCTTACGCGAACGAGTGGGTTGCCGCTAAGGAAGTCACCGTTCTTCCAGGACAGACCTACACGCTTACCGACCAAGCATGTTATTGTGCAATCGTGGTTCAGGGACACGGAAAATTCGGCGTCTTTGAGTGCGAGGCTCCTGAGCTGGTACGCTATGAAGATATCACAGGCGATGAATACTTCGTATCTGAGACCGCTGCGAAAGAAGGCGTCTGCATTACAAATACAAGTTCTTATCAGCCGCTTGTTATCTTGCAGAACTTTGCGAATAATAACCCGGAAGTGCCTGCGGAAGTGTAGTATAGGCAAGTATGGGATAATAACGGGGGCTGCCGCGTTTAGCAGCGCCACATTAAGGAAGTCATTTGAAAAAACAGCGTAGAAGGCAGAAATGCTTTTTACGCTGTTTTTTGATATGAAATTCTTTTACTGATTATGCCAACTGCATAACCTCGCTTTTCACTTCCTCAATCTCCTCATCTGATAATTCCGGGAAAAATGTCTGAATTTCATCTATACAAATTTTGCCTTTTTGCAACATAAGAATTGCCTTCTCTTTTACCTTATCTTGATATTATCCGATACCACTCAACATTATTGCAACATATTCACCGATATTACAACCACTCCCAAAGTCACCAGGACAATCCCTGTCACCCGGTTCAAGGTCTTCGTATCCGCCTTGTTTGCGATTACCGCCGCGATTCTCGCCCAGATAAAAGTGAAAATAATGCACAGAATCAGGCTCGTCACATCCGGCAGCCCTCCGATCCTGAAGTGGCTTACCGCGCCGGTAAGGGCTGTAAACGCCATAATGAAAACGCTCGTCCCCACGGCGCATTTTAGTTCATATCCAAGCACCGAGGTAAGGATAAGGAGCATCATCATTCCGCCGCCTGCGCCGACAAACCCGCAGATAAATCCAATCCCGCTTCCACAAATGACCGACTGCACCACACGTTTTCTAGGGTCGACCGCATCCATCGCCTGCTTCGTCGTTACCACCGGCTTCACTATAAATTTGATCCCTAAAAGCATCGTCATAAATACAGAAAAGCTTCCCATCGTAGTATTCGGCACTTTACTTGCCACATAACTTCCCATCATTGTGAAAAGAAGAACAAAAACCATCATAACAAGTCCATTTTTGATATCAATATTCTTATTCTTCTTATAAGTATAAGCGCTTACCGCACTTGCCAGCACATCGCTCGCCAGTCCGATCCCTACCGCATGATACGCAGGCATTCCCAGAAATGTGATCAACACCGGCCCCACTACAGCCGCTGCGCTCATTCCGGCAAATCCTGTTCCAATACCTGCCCCGGCTCCCGCCAGGAAACACGCTATGATTTTCACCGCTAATTCCATAATAACCACTCCTTTGTCCTTTGTTCCCTATTTCAGTGCGGAAACGATATTCTCCGTTATCTTTCCTATCAGCAGCTTAAGCTGCTGTTTCTCCTCGTCGGTAAATACCTCCAGAAGCTTCGCCGCGAATTCTTCCTGTGCTTTCCTCCCATCCGCGACAGCCTCCGCCGCAGCATCACATACTTTCAAATGCACCGTTCTACGGTCCATTCCCCGGTATTCGCCAAAGATATACCCTCTCTCCTGCAAAGTCCTTACAGATAGGGACACATGTGACTTTGACAAATACCTCTTTTTCACGATCTCTGTCGCTGTACTGCACTCCGGGTTATTCGCCAAAAACATGAGGACATGAAATTCAGCACGTGTCATCTGATATTTTGTGCATACTTTATCACATATCCTTGCATATAGCTCTGTCCCCGCCGAATAGTTTTCCAATAGATTCACTGTGATTCCTCCCTGTTCCGCACCGCCATATTGTTCTATTTTGAACAGTTCGTTTTTGTACATTATAGCATGTTTGAGATATATGTCAAGATAAACAAGGCATGGTAATCCTTCCTGGATACCATGCCTGTTTTTTTCCATAATCTGTCAAAATATCTCTGTTTCCTAATTCCAGACTATGTAAATTGTTTTATTCAGATGCCTTGATTCCTTTTAATAATCCTGACCGCATTAGTACTCTAATTGCGTCATTTAAACCGGCCACATAACAAATATCCGCATATCGGTTATATGTCGTCCTCACGCAGGCAATATAATCATTTACCAGCATTCTCTGATTTCTCTCCAGCTTTAGTTCCATGTATCTTTGTTCCAGTTCCCTCTGGTCCTCACTGTCTTTCAAATAAGTTGCATCTGACATACTAAGTTCTTCTCGACTATTATCCATGAATTGTACTATACCCATGTCCATCATTTTGTCCATAATTTGTTCCATGTGCTTTCCTCCTTTGATATTATGATGTGCAAGAAACCTAATCAGACTTTTAAGAACTTACACATCTATCATAGATTTTCCATAATAAGTATGTCAACAAAATTTTCCCTACAAATTCTATCATTCTTCGACATCATCTTAAAGCGAATCAATAGTTTAGACTCTGGGATTTTAGGAGCCGACAGGGGTTTTCC
>CAMNWW010000084.1 GCA_946566415.1 uncultured Lachnospiraceae bacterium
GTCACATCGTTCTTCGCATGGTCGCCCGCCACGATAAGGAACGGCATGAGAACCACCTTATCAACCTCTGCGATGGCGAGCCTGTCCAAAACATCCTTTAATTCCGGGAAGCCTTCCACGGTTCCCACTAAAACCCGGGTATGCCCCAGCAGATGAAATGTATATTCCAACGTCGGGTATGCTGCATTCGCGTAATGCTCTGTCCCATGCCCTACCAGGATCAACATTTCGCCTGACGCAAGCGTGATCTCCTCCATGACAGCACGGACAGCATCCTTATAATCCTGCGTACAGGTAAGAAGAGGCCGCCCTACCCGCATACTCTTAAATAATCCCTGATGCCTGGCCAGTTCCTTCTTCATCATATCATACTCGATCCCATTAATCACATAAGTAGGCTGTACAACAACGTCTTCGATTCCATCCCGCCTCATCTGTTCCATTGCTTCCTTTACATTCCAGACATCAATTCTATCCCGTTTTTTCAGCTTTCTGCGGATCATCTGGCTGGTAAATGCACGATAAAGCATATAATCTGGAAATGCCTCTTGAACCTCTGTCTCGATCGCTCCGATCGTCTTTTGGATCGTCTCCAGATGGCTTGTTCCGAAGCTTACCACAAGAACTGCTCTGTTTCTTTTCATTTTAAAATTCAATTCCCTTTCTTGCCATAATCCCGCGGTCAAACGGATGCTTCTCTTTCCGGATATCCGATACATAATCAGCGATCCCAAGCAGTTCCGGCGCCGGGTCCCTCCCGGTCAGCACCGCTTCCAGTCCGTGGGGACGGTCTTTTAGAAACTGTACTGCTCTTTCTCTGTCTACAAGTCCGTACCGGTAAGCGGCGGCAAATTCATCCAGCACCAACATATCAAACTTTCCTGTATTCACCTTCTCTTCGACCGTCCTCCACAGCTCTTTGTAAATACAGCGAAGCTCTTTCTTCTCCTCATCATCCAGCGTCTGATAAAATCCAAAACTCTTCGTGAGATGGAGCACTTCAATCTGAGGAACTGCGTCCAGGATTTTCAGTTCGCCGGAATTTTCATTTTTCAAAAACCGGGCGAACAATACCTTCCATCCGCAGCCTGCCGCACGGACGGCCAGACCGGTCGCCGCTGTCGTCTTTCCTTTTCCATCGCCGCAGTAAATGTGAAGCATTCCCCTGCCCGTCTCTCTTTCTGCCTGTTCCATCTATCTCGGCCACCTTTCCATTTTCCCTGATTCTTCCGCCGTCTGTATCAGGCGCTTCATCCGCCGGTTGCATATCCCTATCGTAACCCCTGCGTCAATCACCCTGCGGCAGCTCTGTATCATCTGCAGCGCGTCCTCAAAAGAACGGTCGCTGATCTCGCAGAACGGTTCCTCGGCAATCACCCGCGACGCAAGCAGACGGGCCGCCTCGTAATCAATATCATTCCGATAGAGTATCCCCGCCGCAAATGGAGTATCCTCCTTCTGCAGTCTTCGGAAAACAGGAATGCCCGTCCCGCAGGAGGAAAGGACGAACACCTCCGGGATTCCCTGCGGTCCGGGAAGCTCAATACTTCCAAAGCATGGGTCAAAAAAACCATTGTCGATCCCGTACAGATCCCGGATAATTTCCTCCTTAAAAATCTCCTCCGGAGCACCGTAGCGAAAAATCTTCTCCCCCCGGACGCACACGATCTTATCCGATATCTTCTGCGCCAGATCAATTTCATGGAGAGACATAATCACAGTGATCCGCTCTTTTCTTACCATACTTTTTAGAATAGACAAAAGCTCCAGCTTGTAGCGCACATCCAGAAAAGAAGTCGGCTCGTCCAGTATGATGACCTCCGGTTCCTGGCAGATCGCCCTCGCCAGCATGATCCGCTGTCTCTGCCCGTCGCTTATGAGATTAAAATCCCGATTTTCCAGATCACGGGCGCGGACGGCGTCCATCGCCATATCCACCTTTCTTACATCCTCCTCCGAGAGCAGCCCCAGTCTCCCTGTATAAGGATACCGCCCGGAAGATACCACGTCCCGGCAGGTCATAAGCTCCGGCCGCGTATGTTCGGTAAGCACCACCGACATTCTCTGGGACAGCTCCCGGTTCGGCATCTTCTGGAGATCCTCCTCCTCAAAATACACTTTTCCCCCTGTCATGCGTATCTGTCTTGTAAGAGTCTTCAGGATCGTGGATTTCCCTGATCCGTTCGGCCCGATCAATGTGACGATCTCGCCTCTATTAATTCCAATGTTGATATCATGAATCAATGTTTTTCCATTGTATCCTACTGAAAGACCCTGCGTCCTAAAATAATGTTCCGCCATACCTATCGTCCTCTCTGTCTGCGCAGCATCATGAAAATCACGACCGGAGCGCCGAAAAGTGAAGTCACTGTACTGATATTCAGCTCCAAAGGCGCAAACGCCATTCGCGCCGTCAAATCACACATCATACAGAACACCGCCCCTCCTAAAAAAGTCGCCGGAATCACTATGAGAGGTTTCGATGTATTCAAGGACTGTCTGACAAGGTAAGGGACAGCGATTCCCACAAAGGAAATAGGACCCGCAAACGCAGTCACACATGCGGAAAAAATACTGGACAAAAGGATCAGCGCAACCCGGAACAGCCGGACATTCACTCCCATGCTGCGGGCATATTCTTCGCCCAGCTGATATGCTCCTATGGGCTTTGACAAGAAAAAAGTAAGCACAAATGTAATCCCAACTAACGCCGCCGCAAACTTCACGTGATTCCAGCTCATACCGGAAAAGCTCCCCTGGGACCATCCGTGTAGATTTACAATATCAGAATCTTCCGCAAAAGTCACCACAAAATCTGTGACTGCCGAGCAAATATATCCGATCATAATCCCTGCCACGAGAAGCGCCGCCATATGTTCGATCTTCCGGTTCATCAGCAGAATAAATCCTGTGGAGAGGAGGGATCCAATAAATGCCGCCGTAATCAGTGTGACGGAAGAAAACGAACCGAACCTCTTAAGGAAAAAGATCATCGTCAGCGCCACCACCATTTTAGCCCCGGAAGAGATTCCCAGCACATAAGGACCCGCGATCGGATTAGCGAAAAAGGTCTGCAAGAGGAATCCGGAAAGCGAGAGCGCGCCGCCCAGAACAGCCGCCATCAGAATCCTGGGAAGACGGATCCTCCAGATAATATTGTACTTTACCGGATCTCCGCTTTTCAGAAAGATAATACGCCAGATTTCCCGTACCGAAATCCTTACGTTCCCTGTGTTGATATTAAGCGCCACGATCAGCAGGAATGCCGCCGCGAGTATCAGGAAGACCAAAGTGTACCGGCTCCTTTTTCTATAATTTTCATCCCGCAATCTTTTTTCTACAGCCATTTTTCATTTTCCTTATTCGACATGATAGAGGAAGCTCATTTTTTCTGCATCCGGCTCTGTCAGCATCAGATGAATATCCATGATCAGCCTCCCCACCGTATCAGTCGCCTGGTACAAATACTTTCCGGTACACCATACATTTCCGCTTTTAACAGCCTTAAATTCGGAAAAGAGTTCGCTCTTTGCGGTAAGCTCGTCCAGAGATGTGAGCGGATTATCGATCGCCGCGTTGTAGATCAGATAGTCCGCATCCACAGCCGTGGCGTAAAATTCTTCCATTGTAAGCTTTACCGCCGCGCTCTGATTCTCCTGATTTTCCAAACTATTAAAGACATATCTGCCTCCTGCTATCTCAATCATAGACGGAATATAATCATCCTTCTTGCGCACAACGACAGATCCGTCTGTATTTACATAGAAAAATGCCACCGTCTTTTCCGTATTCGGGAAATCCTTCAGTTCTTCTATGACCTTTGCTTGTTCCTCAAAAAAAGCTTCCGCCTCTTCTTCCTTATCCGTCATTGCTCCATACAGCTTGATCCACTCTGTCCTTCCGAGCGGGTGCTTCTCATAGCTGGAACGGTCGATAAAAACAGGAATTCCCAGCTCTTCTATCATCTCCTGTACCTTGGGGCTATGGAGGATCATCGTTGATTCGACGGCCAGATCACACTCTTCGTCAATCAGCATCTCATAGTCCGGTTCACTGTATTTCCCCGCAAAAAGTATATCCCCCTTTTCCATCGCCGATACTGCATTTTCAATATACCATTCCTTCGCGTCTGTCCCCGAAAGCCTGATAGAACCGATGCTGTCAATAGCGTCAAAAAGCGCCATCGCCGAAGTTGCCGCCAGATAAATATGATCCAGCGGTTTCTTAAGTACCACGATATCCTCCTCCAGATTATCCGGAACCTCTTTCCCTTCCGGAACCAGAAGATACCGTGCGCCGCCCTGCACCTCGATCAGCTCATATCCGTCCTGATATTTATACAATGCAAATCCTTCGGCATAGGAAAGCTCTATTTGTTCCGGCGTTTGCTGTACCTGCTCTTTTTGCACTGTTTGTTCCGTCTCTAGGCTTCCTGCGTATCCTGCGCTCCCCGTCACAAACAGTGCAATAAGAAGGAACAAGGCCAGCCTTCTTCCTATTTTACCCATCTTTTTCTCTCCTGTCTATTTTTCTGACAAGACCATGGCCTCAAAAACTTCATCCGCTTTTTCCTCACATCCGAACAGTACCCCATACACTTTGATCCATTCTTTCTGCGCAAGAACTTCCTTTTCATCCTGCGAACGGTCTACAATGACCGGGATTTTAAGAAGCGTATACTTTTCTGTCAGTTCCTCCAGGCTTCCTTCCCCTTCCTCTTTGATAAGGACTTTTGAAGGCAGCACCACCAAGCCGCACTTGATGCGGAGTAATTCCTTTAGATCAGGCGAGTCATATGCCCCTGCATATCTGACTCTATCCTCCTGCATCCCTTCTTTCATTTTCTCAAACTTACAATCCTGTTCTTTGCATGCCACTGCAGCCACTTTGTCCAGCACGTCAATCTTCTGCATCTGCTCCAGAATTTCATCCGATGCAGCGTATACTTTATCTGCCGGCTTTCTAATGACAATGGCCTCCTTTTCAAGTCCTGCCGGAATCTTAGCGCCTTCCGGTATGATCAGATATTTTGCCACATTTCCCTTGTACAGCGTATTCTCACCCTCAGCCGGGGAAACTGTCTTTTTCGTATCAGATGTTATATCGATCTCCAAGAGTGTAATCCCCTGTTCATATTGGAATATTTTCGCATATTCCGCATACTTCATTTCCACTTCTTCCTGATATACAAGTCCCGGAATCTTGGGCGCGCTCTCATCCAGTGCATCGTTATTTCCCAGTCCGGCGCCTGCTGACGCCGCTTTCTCGGCTTCTAAGGCCGCGCCTAGATAAATAAAAATACTGTACGTAACCTCATGAGCCGACGACATTGCCGTTGTCATGCCGATAATCGTGTTATTCTCATTTAATCTGACTGGGATGGTAAATGTTGATGTGTTCCCTGAGTGGGATGCATAATATCTGTTGCCGTTTGCTTTTACATAACCATAGCTGCCGCTGCTAAAAGTTATCGTCGCATACGCCTGTCCTTTGGAAACAGTGAGCTTACTGCAGGAAAGCTGTACCCGCCCGGTCCCTCCCGACCAGGTAAAACGGTCTGGAGTATATACACCGTCCGCCAGGGACGTCGTGTTATTGACTCTACCCGTCGATCCGCTAAGATCCGACTCATAGCGTGACTCCGTAACTGGCAGGCCGCTTCCTGTAGTTCCCGTGTTTCCTGTATTGCCGCTGTTTCCATTATTCCCGGAATTTCCTGTATTTCCGGGAATACCGGGATTGTCCGGCGGGCTTTCAGGTTTTTCCGGATCTTGATCTTCTCCCGGCTCCAAAGGCTCTCCTTCACCGTTCCATGTAAATGTCAGGCTCCGGTCCATCCATTTTCCGCTTTTCACCGCATGCGCTGCCACCGGGATCGCTGTATGTAATGCAGATACCGGGATGGTAAAGGTATATGCTCCTTTATCATCCGGTATATATGGAATATATGACGATATATCAGCATTTTGCGCCTCTTTAGCCGTCCCCATATAAAGTTTGTCATATCCCGTTCCGCTTAAGGTAATGACTGCCTCCATTTTACCGCCCTGGCTTGTAAGGCGGCACTGAGTCACCTTAAACATTTTATTGTCCGATCCTACAGTCACCTTATCGTAGCCGCCTTCCGGCAGTTTATTCAGCACTAAGTGCTTGGACGAAAATGTTAAGCTGCGGTCATACCACAAATCTTTTTTTATTGAATGTGCTGCGATCTGGACAGGAGCGTCAAACATACTGACTGGAACCCGATATGTATACCTCCCGGAGTCGTCCGGTACGAAATGAATACAGGATGCCGTGTCTGCCTTTGCAGCCTCCTCTTTCGTGCCCATATAAAGCATGTCATATCCTGTTCCGCTTAAGGTGATGACCGCCCATGTACCGTCGCTGTCCTGAGATACTCTGCAGGCTGTCACCTTAAACATAGCGGTGCTCCCCTCTACTCCTTCCTCTGCGTCTATCTGGTACTCTGCACCGTTTAGGATTTCTTTCGGGTCAATCCGGGCGGACACTCCTTCTTCTGTATCCGCCTGCCCGGCTGTTTCTTGCAGCCGAAAAATTTCTTCCCTCTCCTCGTTTATCTCCCCCGCTCCTATTTCTTCATTTATTTCTTCTGCCGATTCTTCTGTCTTTACATCTTCTGTCTCTTCCTCTGTGTCTACGGCTTCTGCACCTTCGGTTTCTTCCGGCTTAGTTTCCTCCGGTATTATCTCTTCCTTTTCTTCCCCGACAGGCTCTTGCTCTATCGTTTCTTCTTTCTCCTTTGGTATCTCTGCTGTTTCCTCCTTCTGTACTTCGTCCACCGAAAACTCGCTTTCCTTAGCCGCCCCACTTCCCTGTACTATTTCCTCTGCCTGAAGGGACGCCGACGGAACTGCCGCCATCACAAACGCCAGGATGCATGCAGCCACTCTTTTTTTGTTACACTTCATTTGTAACCATCTCCTTTTCCTGTTTTTTGACCTTCTGGGAAGCGGCCTATTGTTGGTATTGTAAATATTTCCGCTTATACGAGCAGATTGGAACACCCTTGGGTGATAATCCAACTACGCATCCGGAATTTTTTCTAAAAATAGAAAACCCGCTTTCTTTACAAAAGCAGGTATCACGAAAAAAGCTATGACCATCATAGCCTTTCTATTTACATGAAAACGCTTTCGTCGGAAGCTATTCACCAACATTCTCAGCAGGTTTCCTGGCTTACAGATCATGGCTTGACCGCCACCTTCTCACACTTATGTGCAATGGCATATTCCGCGGCTTTGCTCCCTGCTTACAGTGACCGGATCGCTCAGGACTTCCACCTGATTCCCTTTTACCCTTACAGGACAAATACCTGTCCGGCACTGAGAACCCCATATTCTTTTCCTTGACAGACTCCCTTGCGGTTGTCGCTCGCCGTGCCGTACTCGAAAGCCGAAGGCTTCCTCGTTCACGGGCTCTCGCACCTGCTCCCTACCGTTACTCGCTGTGCCGTACTCGAAAGCCGAAGGCTTTCTCGTTCACGGGCTCTCGCCCTATGAAAACAGTGTCCGCCAAATCCGCCTGTAAACAGGCGATTTGTCATCCCCTGTTTTCGCACTGCTCGTTGCTGTCGTGGACATTATACATCAAAGATATGTGGATGGCAAGATTTAGGATTTTACTTCACAAATAAATATTCATACTATATAATGATGCCAAGGTCAAAAATCTATCCGTACCTTTAGGAGGAACATCTGTATGATCAGACAAATTGTAATAATCAACGAAGAGAAACGCAATGGCTGCTGTGTGCGCTAAGACCTACCATGAGAAAGCGCTCGCTAAAAGCGGGAAGTCGATTTCCTTCCAGGTGACAATCATTTCGGTCAAAGGAGAAATTATACCGTGAAACAAAAAAGAATTCTACTAGATCTGTTCTTGACTTTTATGAAAATCGGTGCGTTTACGTTCGGCGGCGGTTACGCTATGATCTCAATCATCGAAGATATTTGTGTAGAAAAAAAGAAGTGGATGACACACGACGACATGATGAACGTCACGATCATCGCGGAATCCACTCCTGGACCAATAGCCATCAACTGTGCCACTTTTGTCGGCTCGCTGCAGGCCGGAATTCCTGGCGCAACGGCCGCCACAACAGGGATTGTCATCCCATCCTTTTGTATTATTTTTATAATTTCCTTGTTTCTGGACGGCTTTCTTGAAATTCCGGTAGTTGAAAATGCTTTTCGAGGAATCCGAATTGCTGTCGGTATTCTGATTATCCATGCCGCTGTAACCATGTTCCGCAGTATGCAAAAAGATTTATTTTCGTGCCTGCTTCTAGGCGGCGCTTTTCTTGTCATGCTGCTTTCCGACCTGCTTTCCTGGAACTTTTCTTCCATCTTTCTGCTATTTTCAGCAGGAGCGGCAGGTCTTT
>CAMNWW010000085.1 GCA_946566415.1 uncultured Lachnospiraceae bacterium
TTTTCTTTCGAGAAGATCCGTGGGGCGGATATCAGCCTGGGACCGGAAATGAAGTCTACCGGCGAATGTCTGGGAATCGCGTCGACCTTTAATGAAGCTCTCTATAAGGCGTTCCTAGGGGCTGGAATCAACCTTCCGAAATATAAGAATATGATTATGACCGTACGCGACGCGGACAAGGCGGAGGCTGTAGATATCGGACGGCGCTTCGAGGCGCTGGGATATCGGATATTTGCGACCCGCGGGACGGCCGAGACCTTAAAAGCCGCCGGAGTAAAAGCGATTCCGGTCAATAAGATCGAACAGGAATCCCCGAACCTGATGGATTTGATTCTGGGGCACGAGATTGATCTGGTCATCGACACCCCGCCGCAGGGGGCCGACCGTTCCAAAGACGGTTTTATCATCCGAAGAAACGCGATCGAGACAGGCGTCAATGTCTTGACGGCGATGGATACGGCAAGAGCGCTGGTTACGAGCTTGGAAAATACGGATATCAGAAAGCTGACGCTGATTGATATTGCGCAGGTTCAGTAAATGAAAAAGAGGAAGGCACATGTATAAAATTCTGATCGTGG
The DNA here is from genome assembly GCA_946566415.1 of uncultured Lachnospiraceae bacterium. Taxonomy (GTDB): domain Bacteria; phylum Bacillota; class Clostridia; order Lachnospirales; family Lachnospiraceae; genus Allocoprococcus. The sequence continues at coordinate 579 of CAMNWW010000085.1, forward strand.
AAGACGATACGACCATTGCCAGGTCCGTGGAACAGCATCTCATGGCTTGGGGCTACGAGGTGCGGTGTGTGAAAGACTTCCAGAATGTGCTGGGAGAATTCGGGGATATGAATCCAAATCTGGTACTTTTAGATATCGGACTTCCTTTCTGCAATGGTTTCCACTGGTGCAAAGAGATACGGAAGGTCAGCCAGGTTCCGATTGTTTTTCTTTCTTCAGCGTCTGACAATATGAATATTGTGATGGCGATGAACATGGGCGGAGACGATTTTATTGATAAACCTTTCGATCTGCATGTGCTGACGGCAAAACTCCAGGCAATCCTGCGGCGTACGTATTCACATAAAGGACAGATCAATATACTGGAACATCAAGACGTTATACTGAATATCAGCGACGCGTCCGTATCCTTTTTGGGGAGGACGATTACGCTTACCAGGAATGAGCTAAAGATTCTCCTTCTCCTTTTTGAGAACGCCGGCAAGATCGTTCCGAGGGATGAACTGATTACAGCGCTTTGGGAGAGCGACAATTTTATTGACGACAATACATTAACAGTAAATATGACCAGGCTTCGGAAAAAGTTGGAGGAGGCCGGAATCACAGATTTTATCCGGACCAAAAAGGGACTGGGCTATCTGATTCTTTAAAAACAGGGGGAATTATGCGGATCTTCATAGATTATATCAAAGAAAATATCCGTATTCTTTGCTGGATAGTTGTTTCTGCGTTTATTCTGTTCCTATCTTTGTGGGCGGAGGGAGCGGCTGCAAGCGATAGCTGGTATACCGTGTCTCTGGAGCTTGCCGTCTGGGGATGCGCATGCGCGGCAGGCTTTATCCGTTATTGGAAAAAGCGGAAAATACTTACGCGTGCCGAAAAGTCCCTTGGATATGATCTTTCCTCGCTTCCTGAAACAAGTTCCCCGCTGGAGAAAGTCTATCAGGAATTTCTGTCAGAGCTGCAGGCACAAAAGCAGGATCAGGAATATAAAGCTCTCCTGCAGAGAAAAGACCAGTTAGACTATTATAGCCTCTGGGTGCATCAGATCAAAACGCCGATCGCAGGGATGCGTCTTCTTCTTCAGGCGCAGCGCGACGGGCTTTTAGCTCTAGCGGCTTCGGGGAAGGAAGCGCCGGAAGCAGATACAGAAGAAGCGGTAGACTGGAACAGCAGGATGGGGCTGGAACTTACCCGTGTGGAACAGTATGTAGGATTGGTTCTGTCCTATCTCAGGATGGAAGATATGGGAAAAGACCTGGTATTAAGGAAATGCAGTCTTGACGCATTAGTGAAAAAGACGGCAAAACGGTTCGCGAGGGAATTTTGCTGCCGAAAGATCAGTCTTGAAGTCAAGCCTTTTACCCTGACGGTGCTGACGGATGAAAAATGGCTGGAGCTTGTATTGGAACAGGTTTTGATGAACGCGTTGAAATACACGTCCAAAGACGGTCATGTGCGCATTTACCTGGAAAAGGAAAAGCTTGTTATTGAGGATGACGGTATTGGTATCCGTTCGGAAGATCTGCCCCGTGTTTTTGAGAAGGGATTTACCGGGTACAATGGGAGAGAAGAAAAACGGTCTACAGGAATCGGACTGTATCTTTGTAAGTGCATTATGGATAAACTGAATCATAATCTTACAATTCAATCGGAAGCCGGAATCGGGACAAAGGTGATTTTTGATTTGACAAGAGAAACGCTCTGGACAGAGTGAACCTTTCGAGAATGTAAGATTACAACGGAGAAATGTAAGCTAAATCGATGGCAGTACATTTCTCTTTTTTTTATACTGTATCTGTAAGATGAAGAAAGGTAAAAAAGAAAGGTGGAAAAAATATGTCTTTACTGGATGTGCAGAATTTGAAAAAAATTTATACAACACGGTTTGGCGGGAATCAGGTACAGGCGCTTACAGATGTGAATTTTTCGGTAGAACCTAGAGAATTTGTAGCAATCATGGGAGAATCAGGGTCAGGGAAAACAACCCTTCTTAATATATTGGCGGCGCTGGATAAGCCTACGGGAGGAAAGGTCTATTTGAAAGGAAGGGACATGTCGTCTGTGAAGGAAAGGGAGCTTGCGGCGTTCCGAAGGCAGAATCTGGGTTTTGTGTTCCAGGATTTCAACCTTTTAGACACATTCTCCTTGAAAGATAATATTTTCCTGCCGCTTGTTCTGGCAGGGAAAAAATTTGACGAAATGAACAAAAAGCTGCAGCCGATCGCAAATCAGCTTGGTATCACAGAGATTCTGGAGAAATTTCCGTATGAAGTGTCAGGCGGCCAGAAACAGCGTGCGGCGGTAGCGCGCGCGCTGATCACGAACCCTCAGATCGTCCTTGCCGACGAACCGACCGGGGCGCTCGATTCCAGAGCGTCGGACGACCTTCTGCGGCTTTTTGGAGAGATCAATGAGAACGGGCAGACCATCCTCATGGTAACCCACAGCGTAAAGGCGGCGAGCCATGCCGGAAGAGTACTTTTTATCAAAGACGGTGTCGTGTTCCATCAGCTTTACCGTGGAAACTTAAATGAGATGGAAATGTACGAGAAAATTGCAGATACTCTGACTGTGATCCAGGCGGGAGGTGAAAAACATGCGTAGCCTTTTCTATCCCAAACTGGCGGTCTCGAATATCCGGAAGAATTCTAAACTTTATTTTCCATTCATGCTGACAGGAATTATTACGATCGCCATGTATTACATCATTGTTTCGATCATGTACAACAGGGGACTTTCGGAAATACCCCACACCAGCGACGTCAGGTCGATCATCGGCGTCGGTGTCGGTGTTGTGGCGTTCTTCTCTGTCATATTTATGTTCTATACTAACAGCTTTGTGATTAAACGGCGGAAAAAGGAGCTGGGGCTTTATAATGTGCTGGGGATGGATAAAGGAAACCTTATGAAAATGATATTTGCGGAAACAATTCTCATTGCGGTCATAGAACTTGCAGTAGGATTTGCAGTGGGAATCACACTGAGCAGATTGATTTTTCTGATCCTTCTTAAAATTGTCCGTCTGGATTCTCCTCTGGAATTTATGATGGAGCCTTCTGCGATGGCGCAGACAGGATTACTGTTCGGCGTGGTCTTTCTTGCCATGGCGTTCCACAATATCTGGCAGGTGTACCGTGTCAACACGATCGACCTTCTTCAGGGAAGCACACACGGAGAGCGTGAGCCAAAGACAAAAATACTGTTAACCCTGACGGGAGCCGTCACGCTTGGAGCCGGTTATTTCCTGGCGCTTACGACAAAGACGCCGCTGCAGGCGCTGGGGATGTTCTTTGTGGCGGTGATCCTGGTTATTATCGGCACATATTGCCTGTTCACGGCAGGAAGCATTGCAATGCTGAAGCTTCTGAAAAAGAACCGGAATTATTATTACAGGACGAACCATTTTATCTCCGTGTCCGGGATGATCTACCGGATGAAGCAAAATGCGGTAGGACTTGCGAACATCTGTATCTTAAGTACCATGGTCCTCATCATGCTGTCCGCTACAATATCTCTGTATGTAGGGGTAGAGGATATACTCGTTACCCGGTTTCCGCATGATTTTGAGGCGTCCCTGCGGGATGTAACCGAGGAACAGATGGACGGCTTGATGAGTGAAATTGCCGAAAACGCGGAAGACAGAGGGGACGAGATCACAGATATCGAGGGTTACCGTTCTCTCTCTCTGACGGTACTCCCCGGGGAAAATAACCATTTGGGGGTGGAGGTCGAGGATATGATCGATTATTCGGGACTGATGGTTGTTGAAGTCCTGCCTCTTGCGGACTATAATACACTTGCCGGAAAAAATGAAACTCTGAGCGAAGGAGAAGTCCTGATCTATAAACCGGATTATAATGAGAGTATTGAGGTCGGGGAGGGGAGTTTATATCTGGGAGATCTTGAATTTAAGGTCAAGAAAATTGTAGACTTCAATATCACCTCCGGCAATTCCCAGATGTCAGCCGTGGACTTTCTATATATGGTCGTTCCCGATCTGGATACCGTCTTTTTTGAAAAAATAAAAGAAATCACCGGGGAAGAGGAAGTTTGCGTCGACGGCGTGATCGGCGTAGATTATAAGGGTACGCGCGACGAGGTGAAGCAGGCGGGGGATGCCACGGCCGCGAAGGTTGCGGAAATGAAAGACGAAGTAAACGGCTACTGTGAAGTACGTGAGGACAGCAGAAAGGATTTTTATGGATTTTACGGGGGATTTTTGTTTCTGGGAATCTATTTTGGAAGCTTGTTTTTGATGGCGACTGTCCTTATTATCTATTATAAACAGATATCCGAAGGGTATGATGATAAAGAACGTTTCCAGATTATGCAGAAAGTGGGAATGAGCCGCCGGGAAGTAAAACGGGCGATCCACAGCCAGATCGTCATTGTGTTCGCCTTGCCGCTCGCGGCGGCGGTCGTGCATGTATGCGTGGCGTTTCCGATTATGGTGAGGCTGCTTGCAATTATGAACCTGACGAACGCGGAACTGTTCCGCAGTTGTACTATTGCCACAGTCGGAGTCTTTGCGGCGATCTATGCGGCGGTATACCTTATGACGGCAAAAGAATATTACAGGATTGTAAAATAAGATATCCGACATTGTATACTTGTCTTTTAAGGAAACCGGTAGTATACTTTATGAAATACATCGCCGAATAGGCGATTGAGTTCACGAGTCCCGAATGCCTTGCATGAGGGATACTTTATGAAACGCATCGCCGAATAGGCGATTAAAGACAAGGAGGAAGAAAATGACGAAGGCAAGTGAAAGGCAGATCCAGAAGATTGAGAATATGTCGGGAGGCGCGGGCTATATTTTAAAACAACCGTTACTGAGCGGGGAGGAGATGGGAGAGCACTGTAAGCTGTTCGGCGAGGTGATTCTCCATCCAGGGTGCGAGATTGGATACCATGAGCATCATGGGGAGACGGAAACCTATTATCTGACGAAAGGAAGCGGCGTATACAAGGATAACGGCAAAGAGTACCCGGTAGAGGAAGGAGACGTAACTTTCTGCGGCGACGGAGGAGGGCACGGCCTTCTTAATACCGGAGAAGAAGATATTGTTCTTATTGCGCTCATCTTAAAAAAATAATATTTCTGCATTGCTTAGGTAATAGAATGATGATATAATTTGATATAGTGTGTTTTGAAAAAGCAATGGTTGAAGTAGGTGGCGCGGCTTGAAGAATAAAATAAAAAAGTTTTCTAAAGGCGATTTTCGCATGGCTCGACCGGATATTGTATTTCCCCAGACTCATCTGATCTTGTCTATCGGCGAAGGGGAAGTCTACCGGGGAAGCTTCATAGTGAAGAACAGAAAAGAAGGAGATATCAGAGGGCTTGTATATCCTTCTTCTTTTCGTATTCATTTAAACGAACAGGGATTTGAGGGGAATGAAAACGAAATCCAGTTTACCTATGACGGCAGAGGACTTAGGCCCGGACATGTAGAGCAGGGCAATTTTTCGGTTGTCTGCAATGGAGGCGAGTTTCGTATTGCGTTTACTGCGTTGATCGAGCGCCCCTATGTCATGACGACTTACGGAAGAGTACAGAATGCAAGGGATTTTAAAAAATTGGCTCTGCAGGATTTTACAGAGGCGCAGCGCCTATTCCGGTCGCGGGATTTTTATGAGGTGATCAAATACGAAGAACCCAGGATACGTTCTCTTTACGACAATATGCGCAAATGGTCGTTGGGAGAGCAGGCTATGGAAGAGTTTTTGGTAGGCATCAAGCAGAAGGAATGTATTTTCCTTACTATGGGTAAGACACAGAGGACTTTCCGTAACTTAAAAGAAGCCACTCGGGAGATCATCCATTTTACGAAAAATACATGGGGATATATGCCGGTGAAAGTCCATGTAGACGGCGTTTTTATCCAGATTGCAAGAGATAGCTTTTCAACAGATGATTTTGTCGGGAATTTGTTTGATTTTAGTTATATTATCCACCCTGAAAAGACACATGCCGGAAATAATTATGGGAGAATTCGGTTTGAAAGTCCATATGAGACGCTTTCTTATGAGATCATGGTGGCGGTCCATAAAGACCATGAGGAAAACCGCAGGGAAGCGGATACCATTCTGGCGTCTGCTATGAGAGGATTTTTGAAGGCTATGTCAGGCCAGGTGCCGGTAGAAAAGTGGGCGGATGAGACTAGACGCAGCTTATCGGCGCTTGATATTTACACGGGAGAGGGAGATGTGTACCCTCTATTTGACGCCCATATGCATCTGCTGTGTGGGGATGAGAGCGGGGCCAGCGATATACTGGACAATTACAATTACAATAAGTTTTCAATAGGAAAAGATCCGATTGTCTCTGCATATTATCTGTATCTGACCGCGCGTGTGCGTAAGACGGGGAGCCATGTAAACCGGGTGGTGGAGGAGCTGAACAAGGCGTATATGAAGCGTCCCAGATCTTGGCAGCTTGTCTGTATGCTGGTCGATATTGACCCGGAGTACAAGAACCACAGTAAGCGCCTGCACGTGCTGGAGCGTCATTATTATAATGGTTCCAACCAGATCATTTTATATTGGCAGGCGTTTAAGTGTTTCCGCGATTATCCGACCTGCCTGAAAAAGCTGACCTCTTTTGAAATACAGATTATGAATTTTGCGGTCAAGTACAGGCTGGTTACCAAAGAACTCGCGCTCTATATTGCAAACCTTGCAACGCAGCAAAGGATCTACGACAGGCATTTGGACGATGTACTGCGCAGGCTGTACGAGATGTACCCGGATACGATGATATTGACGGCGATCTGCGCTCATCTGATCCGTGGAAACCGTACTTCTGAGGACTGTTTTCCGTATTATGAGAAAGCGGTAGAGACAGACCTGAAGATCGCGCAGCTTTATGAATATTACATGATGACTATCGACGACCATTATCTGAAAAAGGAATTTCCAAAGTCGGTGTATCTCTATTTTATGCATGGAAATACTTTGAATTATAAGAAAGCGGCGGTCCTTTATGCGAATATGATTTCCTACCAGGATGAGGCGGGGGAACTCTATGCATCCTACCGGGAGCAGATGGAACGGTTCGCATGGGAACAACTGGAGCAAAGAAGGATAAGCGAGGCGCTCAGAATTATTTATAAGCGCTGCTGCAATGCGCGGGATATGACGCCGGAGAGGATCCGGGCGATGTACGATATCTGCCATGCCTATGAGATCAAGACGACAATGCCTAATATGTCGTATATTCTGGTGCTTGAAGCAGACGGCTCTATCTCGCAGAGGGTTCCGTATAATCCGGCGGGCACGATCGTGTATCTTTATGGAAAGGATGCGAGGATTGTGTGGGAAGCAAAGGATGGACGCCATTACGCGGACTCGATACCATATGATACAATGCGCCTGTTCTATGAGAGCCGGTATATTGAAATGTGCCGGAAATATCAGGAAGAAAACGAGGAAGAAGAACGCAAGCGTGAGAAAGAGGAGCTGAACTGGAAGAGTATCCGTGAATACGGACTGGACGCGTTCGATGAAAAGGATGTATTTAGGCTGTGCAGTATGCGTATTCGGGAGGAAGGTTATGAGGAGGACGATTTTCTCAGTTTTGTGTGTTTTGAATTGTTCCAGAAGGGACAGTATGATAAAGTGACTTTAACATATCTTTCTGAATACTATTGCGGTGCGACGGCCAACATGAAACAGCTCTGGCATGTGGCGCAGGATTA
>CAMNWW010000086.1 GCA_946566415.1 uncultured Lachnospiraceae bacterium
ATTATCATGAGCTGTCGGAGCTGGAGGGAAAGTTTGACAATGTCATTAATTACTGCATTGCAGTTAAGGAAACCGGGGATGAGATTGTTTTTCTGCGTATAATTGTAAAGGGAGGCGCGGACAAAAGCTATGGAATCCAGGTTGCAAAGCTCGCCGGGGTTCCTGATTCGGTTATCGCACGGGCTAAAGAAATCGTAGAAGAGCTTACCGAGGCCGATATTACAGAGCGGGTCAGAGATATTGCTGTCCAGGGACCGGAACAGAAGAGGAAGCAAAGAAAGAGGCCGGACGACGTGGATCTGGCGCAGTTCTCTTTGTTTGACACAGTGAAAGACGACGATGTTCTTGAGGAGCTGAAAGCGCTTGATATTAGCCGCATGACGCCGATGGATGCCCTGAACACACTCTATCAGCTCCAAAAAAAACTGGAAAACCGTTGGTAGAGCGCGAAAGAGAATCAGAAGTACTTGCATGAAAGGATGAAGAATACATGCCGCATATCGAATTATTAGACCAGATCACAATCGATAAAATCGCCGCCGGGGAGGTGATCGAGCGTCCGGCGTCAGTGGTCAAAGAGTTAGTAGAAAATGCTGTTGACGCAGGGGCGGACGCCGTTGTCGTAGAAATAGAAGAGGGCGGGATTTCTTTGATTCGGATCACGGACAATGGCTGCGGGATCGACCAAAAGGAAGCGGCCTACGCTTTCTTACGCCATTCTACCAGTAAGATAAGGAGCGCGGAAGACCTTGTCCATGTGTCTTCGCTGGGTTTTCGGGGAGAGGCATTATCCAGCATCGCCGCGGTATCAAAGGTGGAGATGATCACTAAAACCCGAAAGGATATAGCCGGAACCCGCTATTTGATTGAAGGAGGAAAGGAAAAATCTATAGAAGATACAGGAGCGCCGGACGGTACGACATTTCTTGTCCGGCAGCTTTTTTTCAATACGCCTGCAAGACGGAAATTTCTGAAAACACCGATGACAGAAGCAGGGCATATAAGCGACCTGATGACCAGGCTGTCTTTGTCCCGTCCGGAAATATCGTTTCAGTTTATCAACAACCGGCAGGTGAGACTCCATACTTCCGGGAACGGGAGGCTGAAAGACGTTATTTACCATGTCTACGGGAGAGATGTTGCAAACAACCTCATCTCTCTTTCCTGGGAAAAAAATGGACTTAAGCTGGAAGGTTTTCTGGGGAAACCTGTAATATCGAGAGGAAACAGGAATTTTGAGAACTACTTTATAAATGGACGTTATATTAAAAGCCAGATACTCTCCAAAGCAATCGAGGATGCCTATAAAGATTTTACTATGCAGCACAGATACCCTTTTGTTGCTATCCACATGGAAATAGATCCGGAAAGGATCGATGTGAATGTGCATCCCGCTAAAATGGAAATGCGTTTTGATAAACAGCAGGAAATCTACGACCAGGTGTACGCTGCGGTCAGCCAGGCGCTGCACGAGCAGGAGACGATACCTGAGGTCAAAATCGCTGAGACGGCTTTTAAAGAAAAGAGCGGGCCAAACGATAACTTCCCAAAAGCATCCGTCTCCCAAAAAGACGCAGCCGCTTCAAGTGATTACCGGGCGGTTCAGACAGTACGGGAGGAGAGCGCTGTCTATGGAGGGGAAGAAGAGAAAAATTTGGATTATTTTATGGAAAAAATGGAAGAACGCGTAAAAAATTTTCACAAAAACAGAGTGCGCTCTGTTATAGAATCCCAAAAAACAGAGCGCGCTCCATTAAAAACAGAGCGTGATCTATTTTTTAGAGAAGAAAAAAATGTAAAAACAGAGCAAGGTCTGCAAAGTAATCCACATTTTCCACAGAGTAATCCACAAAAGCACACCCAGGCTAAACAATTAGACCTGTTTGAAGAAAAAATATTAAAAAAAGACATCCGTCAAGAATATCGGATCATCGGACAACTCTTTGATACCTACTGGCTTGTTCAATTTCAGGAAAATTTGTATATTATCGACCAGCATGCCGCCCATGAAAGAGTATTGTACGAAAAAACTCTGGCGCAGATGAAAAACAGGGAGTATACTTCTCAATATCTAAATCCTCCGATTATCCTGAGCCTGACGATGCAGGAAACAGAAGTGATAAAGACCCATATGGACCGTTTCACTGCCATTGGATTTGAGATCGAGCCGTTCGGAGGAGATGAATATGCTGTGCGTGCGGTGCCTGACAACCTCTTCGGAATTGCCAAAAAGGATCTTTTGCTGGAAATGCTCGACGCGCTTTCGGGCGGACTATCAAGCAGTCTGTCCCCGGAAATGATTGACGAAAAGATCGCGTCGATGTCATGCAAGGCGGCGGTTAAAGGAAATTCCCGGCTTTCAGTGTCTGAGGTAGACGCGCTGATCACGGAGCTTCTCACTTTGGAGAATCCCTACCACTGCCCGCACGGACGTCCGACGATTATTTCTATGACTCGAAGGGAATTAGAAAAGAAATTCAAACGAATTGTTTAAAGAAAGGAATCAATATATGGAGGAAAAAAAGAAAAAGCCTCTCATTATCCTTGCCGGGCCTACGGCCGCAGGAAAAACAAAAATTTCCATAAGGCTTGCAAAGGCGGTCGGCGGGGAAATCATTTCGGCAGACTCTATGCAGGTATACCGGTATATGAACATTGGGTCTGCTAAGATCCGAAAGGAAGAAACGGAGGGAGTCCCCCATCATCTGATCGACGTGCTGGATCCGGAAGAAGAATTCCATGTAGCCCGGTTTCAGGAGATGGCGAAAAGGGCCGTTCAGGAAATTTATGCGCGGGGACGAATCCCGATCCTGGTAGGCGGCACCGGTTTTTATATCCAGGCGCTTCTTTATGATATTGACTTTTCCGGGGGAAAAGAGGATACTGAATATCGCGGCATGCTGGAGGCGTTCGCCCAAAAAGAAGGCGCAGAGGCGCTGCATGAGCGTTTGAAAGAGGTCGACCCCAAATCGGCTGAAATGATCCATGCCAATAATGTAAAACGTGTCATACGTGCCCTGGAGTTCTATCATCAGACAGGTACAAAAATATCAGAACATAATGAGAAGGAGCGTCAGAAGGTATCTCCTTACTTGTTTCTCTACTTTGTGCTTGGTGACGACCGGAGACAGCTTTATGAACGGATCGACCGCCGTGTAGACAAGATGATGGAAGAGGGATTGGTAGAGGAGGTGGCGCGTCTTAAACAGAGAGGGTGCCGTAAAGGGATGGTGTCTATGCAGGGGTTGGGATATAAAGAGGTTCTTTCTTTTCTCGACGGGGAAACTTCTTTGGAGGAAGCCGTCCGCCTGCTTAAGAGAGATACCCGCCATTTTGCAAAACGCCAGATCACCTGGTTCAAACGGGAGCCGGACGCGGTTTGGCTTAATCGGCAGGATTATAATGACGATGAAGACGCTATACTGGGCGCCATGCTGACTAAGCTTAAAGAAAGGAATATAATTGAAAATGGAACAGAACATACAGGATTATTATAGGAAAATGGGAATCGCACAGGAAGTGTATAGCTACGGTACGCGGATCGAAGAGACGCTTTTTGAGCGGTTCCGAAAGATTGACCGTATGGCGGAACTGAATCAGCTTAAGGTAATTGACGCCATGCAGAAAGCCCGGGTGAGCGCAGACTGCTTTCACTATGTCTCCGGATATGGATATGATGATTTTGGGCGCGATACTCTGGAAAAGGTCTATTCTAATGTGTTTCATACAGAAGACGCCCTGGTCCGCCCGCAGATTACCTGCGGAACCCATGCGCTTGCCCTGACGCTCATGGCCTGCCTGCGTCCGGGAGACGAACTGTTATCTATTGCAGGAAAACCCTACGATACATTGGAGGAGGTGATCGGCATCCGTCCTTCATGCGGGTCTCTTGCAGAATACGGTGTTACATACAGTCAGGTCGATCTTCTGGAAGACGGAAGCTTTGACTACAAAACAATTGAGAAAGCGATTACAAAAAAGACGAAAATTGTTACAATACAGAGGTCCAAAGGTTACCAGACCCGTCCTAGTTTTTCTGTTGATCAAATCGGCGAGGCAGTCCGGTTTGTAAAACAGGTCAAACCGGAAATAATCTGCATGGTAGATAACTGCTACGGTGAATTTGTGGAAGAAAAGGAGCCGAGCGATGTGGGGGCCGACCTGGTGGTGGGTTCTCTGATAAAAAATCCCGGAGGAGGCCTAGCTCCGATCGGAGGATACATTGTAGGAAAAAAGGATTTGATCGAACAATGTGCGTGCCGTCTTACATCTCCGGGGCTGGGAAAAGAAGTCGGCGCATCCCTGGGCGTCATGCAGTCCTTTTATCAGGGACTTTTTCTGGCTCCGACGGTTGTGGCGGGCGCTTTAAAGGGCGCTGTGTTTGCGGCAAACGTGTATGAGAACCTGGGATACCCGGTTATACCGAACGGCAGGGAAGAGAGGCACGACATTATCCAGGCAGTGACGCTGGGAAGCGCCGAGGGGGTAATCCAGTTCTGCAAAGGCATCCAGGCTGCGGCGCCGGTGGACAGCTATGTGGCGCCGCAGCCGTGGGCTATGCCTGGCTATGACAGCGAAGTGATCATGGCGGCGGGCGCTTTTGTACAGGGCTCCTCTATTGAGCTAAGTGCGGACGGGCCGGTTAAACCGCCGTACGCGGTGTATTTTCAAGGCGGCCTGACCTGGGAGCATGCAAAATTCGGGATTATGATGTCTCTGCAGAAACTTTGGGAGGCAGGCATGGTGAAGGAATTTCCCGCGCGTGATCTGAAATAGCAGGAAAAGAGGAAAACAATATGGAAAGAAAACGGATTATTGTCATTGGCGGAGGGGCTTCCGGGATGATGGCCGCGATCACTGCGGCAAAAGAAGGAGCTTTGGCCACAATCATAGAACATAATGATAGAATTGGTAAAAAAATCCTCTCGACCGGGAACGGGCGGTGCAATTTTACGAATACCCGGCAGGAGCCGGACTGTTACCGCAGCGATAATCCTGCGTTCCCCTGGAAGGTGGTAAGCGCATATCCTGCGGCGCGGGCGATCGCTGATTTTACCGCAATGGGGATATACTCGAAAAATAAGAACGGATGTCTGTACCCGTTTTCTGAACAGGCGTCGGCTGTCCTCGACGTTTTGCGGATGGAGATCGCCCGCTTGGAAATTCAGGTGCAGACAGGAAAACATGTGGTGGAAATCCGAAAAAAAGGGCGCGGCCTTCTTTCTTGTATTTTGGAGGAAGGAAAAAAGCGATCCCATATTGAAGGGAATGCAGTGATTCTTGCCTGCGGTTCCAAGGCGGCGGAAAAACTAGGGTCCGACGGGAGCGGGTATACGATAGCAAAAAGTCTGGGCCACCAGATAGTCCCGGTAGTCCCGGCTTTGGTGCAGCTTAAATGTAAAGAGGAGTATTTTAAAGCGCTTGCGGGGGTGAGGGCGCACGGGAAAGTGACGATCTTGGTAAATGGTAAGGCATGCGCCTCAGATACCGGAGAAATTCAACTGACAGACTATGGGATCTCCGGGATTCCGGTCTTTCAGGTCAGCCGTTTTGCAGCAAGAGCTGCCGCAGAAAAGAAAAGGACGGCGGCCGTTCTGGATTTTATGCCGGATTTTACCAGGGAACAGATGCTCTCGTTCCTTAAACTCCGCGTGAAAGAGCATCCGGAAAAAACGATGGAAGTGTTCTTTACAGGGGTTTTACACAAAAAACTTTCCGGCGTGCTGATGAAGCAGGCTAAACTCCCTTGGTCCAAATCTTCCGGCGCTCTTACGGAACAGGAAATTGAGGATTTGGCAGATGTAGTAAAGGGCTTGACAGTCCAAGTGCTTGCTCCTAATCCGTTTGGAATGGCGCAGGTTTGCGCGGGAGGCGTCGACACCCGGGAGGTCGATCCGGATACAATGGAATCCCTTTTGGTAAAAGGGGTGTATTTTGCAGGCGAGATCCTGGACGTGGACGGAATGTGCGGCGGATACAATCTGCAGTGGGCGTGGTCCAGCGGCTATCTCGCCGGGAAGGGGGCTGCCCATGCTTAGAATCAGCCAGATAAAAATGCGGATTCCCCATACCGAAGAAGAGCTGCGTCAAAAGCTGCTTGGCCAGCTCGGCATCAAAGAGGATGCTCTTTTGGAATATGCGATCCGAAGACAGTCTCTTGACGCACGGCATAAACCGGAACTTTTCTATATTTACACGATTGATATTAAAGTGAAGAACGAAAAAAATCTCCTTAGACGGATGAACAAAGGACGGCATTTTGCGCAGGTTTCGGTCTGTGACGAGGTTCCTTATGTCTTTCCGGCCAAGGGGAAAGAACCGATGAAGAGCCGTCCTGTTATTGTAGGGAGCGGTCCTGCCGGACTTTTCTGCTGTTATTTTTTGGCGTTATATGGTTACCGTCCTATTCTTATAGAAAGAGGGGCTCCGGTAGAAGAACGTATAGAGGATGTCCGCCGCTTTTGGGAGGAAGGTATTCTAAAGGCGGATTCTAACGTGCAGTTCGGCGAGGGCGGCGCGGGGACTTTTTCCGACGGAAAACTGAATACGCTCATCAAAGACCCTGCGGGAAGAATACGCAAAGTGCTTGAAATCTTTGCGGCAAACGGCGCGCCGGAAGATATTTTATATGTAAGCAAACCGCATGTGGGCACAGATATTCTTGTGGAAGTCATCCAAAATATCCGGCATCGGATACGGGAAATGGGAGGAGATATCTGTTTCCATACCCGGATGGAGGAACTGAGCCTGGACGAAAAGGCCGGGAAGGTCAAAGGGCTCATCTTGGCGCGTCCCTGCGGCGGCAGGGAACTCCTTACCTCCGATATCATTGTACTTGCGCTGGGACACAGCGCACGGGATACCTTTTTCCGACTGTATGAACAAAATATTCCTATGGAAGCAAAATCGTTCGCAGTCGGCGTGCGCGTCGAACATCCCCAGGATATGATCAATCGTTCCCAATACGGGGAGAAGTATCCCCGAAAGCTCCCCGCCGCCGCGTATAAATTGGCAGTAAAATCCAGCGATGGAAGAGGGGTCTATTCGTTTTGCATGTGTCCGGGAGGTTATGTGGTAAATTCCTCTTCAGAGGAAGGATACCTTGCCGTCAACGGAATGAGCCTGCGAGCCCGGGACGCAAGGAACGCCAACAGTGCGATTGTGGTGACTGTGACGCCGGAAGATTTTAAAGATCATCATCCTCTTTCGGGACTCTTGTTTCAAAGAGAGCTGGAGAGGGCGGCATACGAAGCAGGAAACGGGAAAATCCCGGTGCAGAGGTACGGTGATTTTTATACTGAGGCGGCGGGAATTTCTCCAAAAGATAAATGGAAAGAAATCGACTTTTCCGGGCATACCCCCTGTATAAAAGGGGCATGGTGTTTTGCCTCGCTTACATCCATATTCCCGGTGTTTATCCAACGCGGCCTTATCGAAGGAATGGAACAGTTCGGTAAAAAAATCCATGGCTTTTCGCATCCGGATACGCTTCTTTCCGCTGTGGAAAGCCGCACGTCATCTCCGGTGCGGATACTGCGGAACGAGGCAATGGTAAGTACGGCAGTATCCGGTCTTTACCCCTGCGGGGAAGGGGCGGGTTATGCCGGCGGTATTGTATCCGCGGCAGTCGACGGAATGAGGACGGCGGAGGCAATCCGCAGAAAATATGCCGCGTTCGACACAATACGTCAAGATTAAGAAAAATTTAATGGAGGAAAACTCTATACACGATTTTTAAAATGTGATAGAATGTACACAGTTTGTGATTGGAAGAGGAGGAATACAAATGAAAGGAGCCGGAAGCAAGAATGCCTGGGCGTTATTCCTGATGATGCTGGTAGGAGTGGTCCTTGGCGGCTTTATTGGGATTCTGGCGGCGAAGGTACCCTGGCTTAGCTGGCTGTCTTACGGGCAGTCGTTTGGGCTTGAGAATCCGATCATCCTTGATCTGGGTCTTTTGGTGCTTACATTCGGATTGAATATAAAGATTACAATCGCAGGCATCATCGGAGTGGTCATCTCCGTGATCATTTATCGTTTCTTATAGGATGCCTAACGGCATCCCATTTACAAGGGTTGGAGAGTCTTTTATTGTGTGGGCGGCGAATCCTGCAAAAGAGGATGGGTCAAAAATATACGATCAAGGAAATGGCGGCGGATGAGCGGCCATATGAGAAGTGCGAACGCTTTGGGGCGGGAAGCTTAACGGACAGTGAGTTGCTTGCCGTATTATTGCGTTGTGGGACGAAGGGGGAAAACTC
>CAMNWW010000087.1 GCA_946566415.1 uncultured Lachnospiraceae bacterium
TATTAATACGTAAGACCGCGTACCATTTCTATCCAAAAACCTTTGATTTTTTATTTCCGCCGGAGTATACTGCTATGGAATGAGGAAGAAAAACAAGGAGAGACTTTTATGATTAAAATGATCGCAAGCGACCTTGACGGTACGCTTTTACATAATTACCAGCAGACTGTCCCGCAGGAAATCCTGGACGCTATCACACGTCTCCATGAGAGGGGAATCATCTTTGTGGCCGCCAGCGGACGGCAGTATGCGAACATCCGCCGCCTCTTTTCCCCGCTTGGGTTCGATATCCCCTATATTGCGGAAAATGGGTCTTTATGCGTTTATCAGGAGAACGTCCTTTCCACCGGACACATACCGGACCAGACCATACACAGCATCCTGGACGGTCTGACAGAGTACCGCCAAAAATTCCACACCGGACATTGTATACTTTCCCGGAAGGATACCTATGATACGGACTCGCAGGATGAACGTTTTATTGATTATATGCTGCATACTATGCGAAATCACATTACCTATACGCCGGATCTCTACACGGCTCCGGGACCTTTTCTGAAAGCGGCGATCTGCGATTTTAACGGCACAAAGGAGCTAGAACCCTTTTTCCGGGAGAGGGTGGGGTCCCAGATCCGGGTGGCAACCTCGGCCGACCACTGGATTGACTTTATTGCGCCGGATGCCAACAAAGGCTCCGCACTTGCTGTTCTTATGGATTATTTTCATATTGCAAAAGAGGAATGTATCTGTTTTGGAGATCAACAGAATGATATAGAAATGCTGAAAAAGGCCGGCACAAGCTATGCGATGAGCACAGCCTCGCCGGAGGTCGTCCGGCATGCCGACCATGTGATTGATTCTGTAGTTTCTGTGTTAAAGGGGTTGTAGGGGATGCCTTAAACAAGCATCGCCTACAGCATTAATACACCAACTGCGTTTATTTCAGTCGATAAATAAACTGTCTCCCTTGCCACTCCGACGCCCTCTCTATCTGACCTATGATCTCCGCATTTTTATTCAGCGCTTTTGTCGGGATACATCCCTCGTATTTATTTTTAAGAAAATGAGGCGATAAACATGTTGGACAAAAGTTCGCCCCTTCCTTTGTATTACCAGGTTATGAAAGATATCAAACGTCAGATTAAAGAGGGGCATTTCGCTGTCGGCACAAAGCTCCCCACCGAACAATGGTTGTGTAAATATTACGATGTAAGCCGTGTTACAATCCGCAAAGCGTTATCCGAATTGATTAACAGCGGCATAATACGCGGGCAGCGTGGAAAAGGTTACTATGTTTCATCGCCTAATATCAATCTTTCCATTGTTCACATGGCAAGTCTACATAAGGCGTTGACAAATAGTGGTATATTGTCTACCTCCCGTGTTCTTTCCATCCGCACGATTACTGCGCCTTCTTCTATGGTTCGCAATACGGATATTTTACCTACCGAAAAAGTGATCGAGCTTCATCGTATCCGCTATGCCAACGGACGCCCTATCTCTGACCAGGTTGCATATTTAGTGGAGAAATTTTGTAGAGATCTGCCGCTTGAACAGCTAAGCACGTCCTCTTTGTATGACATGCTGCAGCAACATCATATTAATATAGGGTACTCCAAGCAAACATTCATGGCCGCTTTACCAGACGATGAATTACGCAAAAATTTACAGCTAGAAGGTGATTGCGCCCTTTTGTCAATCCATGCTACTGTTTATAACACAGACGATAAAGTAATCGAGTATTCCATTAATAAGTATGTCCCAGATCGTTATTGTTATAATATACGGTTAGATTATCTTCCAGATAAGGAATGACATTCTGATTTTTGTTTGTTGAAAATAGAATCGAAAAAAGACCTCCAGACGCCTCGGTATCCTCCGAAGCATCTGGAGGTCTTTAAAAACATGATAAATTCTATCGCAATACCTTCTGTTAACCGTCTTATCCCCGTTTATAGCAACAAGATAAGTGTTCCCCACAGCCTGCACACGGAAAATGACACTCTGTAAGACTTTCTGCAGAACCGCTTATCCCCTTTCCGTAACACAATTCTAAGACATGTTCAAGCCGTTCCACCTCAGCGTTTGTTCCCCAAATCTGGAAAAGACATCCTCCTTCTCCTCCAAAAACGCCTCCTTTTCCGATGAGAACCGCTTCCACGTCGCTTATCTTCCGTATTGCTTCCAGTTCTGTGATAACATCTCCCACAACAGGGAACAGCCCGCAGGCCATTCCCCTCGAATGATCTACGCCTTTCCGCCGGGACATTTTAATACTCTCGGATACGCATCCAGGAATCAGCTTTTCAAGTCCCGCGGCGACGATCACCTGGGTTCCCTCAACCGCCATTGCCGACATACCTCTCCCGCAACGGTTTCCGCCGGGACTTCCTGCTAACATCGCGGCATTCCCATAAGCATCAATGATATTCGCCCCTGTAATTACAACATCCCCGTCTCCCATCTCTAAGATCCTGTCCTCATAATCTTCATCAATGTTAATGATCTTTCCTTGACTGTAAAGAAGAGAATGGGCTGACCCCGACCTGATTTCTGAAGACACTGCCCCCCGCTTGGAAATCCGACCGCAGATCCTAAGTGGAGTACCCAATAAAAGTTCTGCAGCGCACGATACCGTCGTACCGCCTTTGAAAATAATCTTCCCATTTTTTAAGGCATTCTGAACGCCTTCCATCATGCTGACTGCATACGCGATCAGCCATTTTCCTTCGGATACTGTAAGCGAAAACTGGATCCGTTTCATTTTATCCGTCTCACTCAAGAAGTTCACCTACCATTCTAGCTACAATCGTTCTTGGCAAAACAACAGGTTTTCCTGTCATTTCTTCCATACGGGACTTCATTTTTCTGCTATACCCCATACAGTCAAGAACGATGATATCCGCCTTTTTCCTGATCATTTCGGCTGCCGCAGTCTCAAAATCTGAATGGGTATCATAGGGGTTTAAGCTTGTCACGGCAATATTGTCGGATACCTCTCCCCAATTTTTGATACATTGATCAATCTGTGCCGCCTCCGGATTCACGATCCCGATCCGTTTTCCGTCCGCGAGCGCGGGCACAATTCCATATAACAGCTTTTGCGGGTATATGACAGGCACCGGCGTATGAAGCTTGTCGGCAAATTTGCCTGTACAAAGCAGTACGATCAACGATACCTGCTGTGCGGTCAACATGTCCACACATTTCTGCAGGAGAGGAACAATTTTCTGTTCTCCCATAACAGCCCAGCTTCCGTCCCGCAATTTTGATACAAGCACCGTATCTCCCTTGTCCGGAACAAGCTCCTTAATCTCTTGCCTTTCTAATCCGTCTAAAGCGCCTGTCTGGATTACTTTTGCCCCTAAAAAATATTCTTCTATTTCTGGAATCAGATCATTCCGGGGCGACTGACCGATTGTAACAGCCCCAATCACCTTATTCATATCTATTTACCACCTGTCTGCAGAACCGCCATGGAACCATATTTTTCCTTAAGCGTTTCATACTCTTTTTCATCATAGAAGCAGCACTTGTTTCTGCCAAACCTTTTTGCCACTTCTAACGAGAATCTTGCCGCACCATCGACTGCCGAAAAACAAGTTGAACCTGTCGTACAGCCTGGAACCGCTGTAGTTGCGGTGATCGCAACCCCCACAACCGGCACCGCCGTAGCTGTGCTGGGCTGCAGAATGCTATTAACGTGATAAATACCATTTCCATAAGGTGTAATATCCTGCATCGTAATCGGGAAGGTATACGGCAAATCCCCGCTCGTATTTTCCATAATATCCATCAAATCTTCGCTTACCCGGAGAATATACCCTTCCTTCACAGTCGGCGAAATAGCAAAGCCATTGTGGTTGATAATCCTGTTTCCACGAGTCGTGTCGATCGATAGGACTGCATCCATTTCCGGACATACTTCCATCTCGTTCATAACCGCCATATCGACCGGCGATCCCATAAACGGCACCGGAACATGGGGCATTGTAGGTGCATGGGGGCAGATATGAGTACAGATATACACGTCTCCAGGAAGATAGTCTCCGTTTCGGTTCATGTCAAGAATTTTTGACGCACATGTAAGCGCCGTAAGAGCACCGTCTCCGTCTGAAACAAACCCTATCTGCTCCGGTCTTGCCCCAAGACCTCCGAGACGTCCCACAATACCAAGCGTTGGAGCATTTCCTCCTTTGCTCTTCCCTTCATCTCCTGGAATCATGATACGGATAAAATCCGTACTGCTTCCATTTTCTTCCCGCGTACATACATATATATCCTTGGCGCCCTTTTTCTCTAAATATTCTTTTACTTGCCCGCCGTTAGCATAGGAGCTGTCAAGTAAATCATACATTTCCATTGCTTGTTTCAGTACCATTACACTTCTCCTTCTATAATATTTTTATATATTCGTAATAAGCCATAAGACCCTCTGCCGTTACAGGATCTATAACCGGCAGTCCTGTTTTATCTGATAATAATTCCGCGGCATGAATTGTACTCATTCCGGTACACGCAAGCGCGATTGAATCCGCTCCCTTATCCTTTAATTTCATTGCCAGCCGGATAACGGCTTCTTTCCCTTCATCTGTCATAAGATCGAGTGTGCTGTTCACACCTTCCGGTCTCCCGAGATTGATAAGATTTTCTCCAAATACCTGTTCATAGGGAGGCGGAGCAGCGTCCGTGATCCCAAGGACCCCTGCATTTTTTCCGTATCTGGAGGCTAAGGCCGCGACGCTGCTGCCCGCTCCAACGATCGGAATATCAAGCTGCTCCTTTAGCTCCGAAACTGCCGGGTCGTCTGCACAGCTTACAATTAGAACATCTATGTCCTGAAATGACTTAGCCAGTTCTATGATTTTAGGTATCGCTATTTTTTTCGTCTCCTGGCTATAGATGCCCTCGTACTGATCCGGAATACATTTTGTTTCGACCTGCAGACATGGAAATTTTCTCATGATAATTTCTCCATGCATACCTGCAAGTAACCGGTCGTGTAAGGTAACAACTCGAATCAGTCCGGCTTTCCAACGTTTATACATGTGTATCCCCCGATCTAATTATTTACAATCAGGAAGTATACCATCGTACAAATATATATTTTCGCAGCATTTATGACATCCTGCACGTCGACAGTCTCATTGTAAGCGTGTATTCCTTCCAGATTGGCCGGACCGTACTGCAAAGTAGGAATCCCTGCATACCGGAAAAATCTTGCGTCGCTGCTTGCCCATTGGTATGTACGGTTTAGCGTTTCGCCCCACACTTCTTCCACATTTTCTGCTACAATCTCAACGATCTCTTCCTTATCTGAAGTACTGTTCGGTTCAGAGTGCCATCCAAACGAATAAGTGACGCCGCTCACACCCGACTCTTTGATCACCCGGATCACGTGTTCTTCTACCATTTCACACGTAACGCCAAGGGGCAGACGCACATCAACCTCCGCTTCCGCATAATCCGGCACCATATTTACCTTCGTCCCTCCGCTGATCTTTCCGATGTTCACGGTACAATGATTGAGGACATGCTGTGCTCCTTTCCCTTTAAGGAGTCTCTTTCCCATCTGGCGAGACCTCTCCATGACAACAGCCGTCTCACCGTCATATCGCGGTGTAATATCGCGGATCGACTCAATTTTATTGAGCACTTTCATCAGTTTCGTGATTGCATTATCGCCGACAAACGGCGCCAGACTGCCGTGCGCTGGTTCCCCGTCCGCCGCAAGCTTGAGCCAGCAGCAGCCCTTTTGCCCGATTTCGCAGTTAAAATATCCTGTAGGTTCCGCCACCAGGCAGGCGTCGCCGTGGACCGCCCCGCTTTCGACAAGCCACTTTGTGCCATATTCTCCGCTGACCTCCTCGTCAGGGACAATACTAAGGAGAATTTCTCCGTCAAGCTGTACGTTATTGTCTGCCAAAAGCCCCATCCCAAACATCAGGCCTGCAAGACCTTTTTTCATATCCGAAGTTCCTCTCCCCAGGATCTTTCCATCTCGGATTTCTCCACAGAAAGGATCAAAATCCCATTTATCAAGATTTCCAACCGGTACAACGTCGCAGTGGCCGTTAAGAAGCAAGACTCGACCGCCTTTCTTACCTATTCTGGCTATAATATTGGGGGTTGTCTCTTTTCCTTTCACTATTTCATATTGGATTCCATGTTTCTCAAGATATGTACATAAATATGCCACCATCTCATCCATTTCTCCTGGAGGATTCACACTGGGAATACGAATCATTTCACAGCATAGATTAAGCAGATCTTCTTTTCTGCTTTCAACCAGGGAACGTAATTCTTCATGTTTCATAGCAGATCATCCTCTCTTTACCTAATTTAGTTATTCAACCTCTTTATTTGCTTTTCTGTAAAAAGAGCGGGCGTAAAATCATGCACCCGCCCTCTTAAACTTGTGCTCCTTTACTTTATACGGCGAAAGAAATCTATATCATTATCTTGCATAATCAATTAATTCTTTCCTGCTCTGCCGCCTTTTTTCCTCTTATTGCTGCGCCAGTTAAACATTCCTGGGAACGCTTTAATTACTGCCGCAAAGACTACGAACTGGAAGACCGAGTACACAACAGTATACCACGCAAGTGTAAACGGCCAGGTGGGGTAGAAATCGTAAAGCTTGAGAATAAAAGAATTACCCGCGACGAACATCGGCTGTTCAACGAAGAACTGAAGCAAGAATGTAGATACGGCGAACACCACCCAGCGTTTCTTCTCATCCTCAATCTTAACGATCTGTTTCCACACAAAGTACCAGTAAATACCTTTAATCGGCTGAGCCCACAGGTCAACGGCAGGAGTACCGGAGGGTATCCCACGGGCAACGCCCACAATGATACCGACAACAGGACCGCCGCACATACCCGCAAGGCACGGCATAAGCGCGCCTGGATCCATTGTAAGAGGCGGAACCATAGGAACCGCGATCCCAAGGGCACGGAATGCGAACGCCGCCCCGCCAAACGCTGCCGCCAGACCGATCTGGTTAGAGGTCAGCAGCGGCTTTTTCCCTGAGACTGTCACCTCATTCTCTTCTTCTTTTCCTCCTGTCTTCTTCGCCCAGATAAAATACCAGATCAAAAGCCCCACAATAACAACAAGCGCCACATAATTCCACGGATATAAATCTGCCAAAAGCTTCGCACCCTTCTGATAGAATACGCGGAAAGCAATAAATCCAGCAAAAATTACCACCAAACCAACAATGCCTATTTTTTGTTTTTTGTTCACCTTTACTCTCCTTTCTAAATACCCCAATTTTCTTCTGTATAACTCTCTTTCGCCCTCTGCTTATTTTGTCAGCACATCCAAAATAAACGTCGTATAAAACCAACCTTTTTGTGATTTCAGATACACCACGGCGACAAGAAGCGCCGCCAGGAATACCATCATAACAAAGTCCTTTGCCTGAAACCTAATATCCTTTCGGTATGTTCTATGCATGGGGTCGTAAGTAAAGCCCCTCGCCTCGATCGTCCTGGCGATCTCGCGCCCCTTAAGAATCGAAATAAACAGCCCTGGAACAATAACCGGAATATACGCTTTAATCTTCTTTATCGGATTCTTGCTCTCAAAACTTGCCCCTCTGGACTTCTGAGCTTCAATTACATTTCCAATCTCATTTTTTAGGACAGGAATGTACGAAAATGCGATTCCAATCGCGATCGACGCTTCCGGCGGACATTTTGCCTTATTCATCGTCAGGACAATATCGCCAGTCGGGGTAACTGCAGTAATAAGGTCCGCCCCCCAGATAAAGAACACAAATCGAATTGCACTGGCAAAGCCACTGGATATCGTTGTCAGGGTAACTGGTATTTTATTGCCCGGAATTAGATAGAAAAACACCTCTTCCCCCGGAGCCGGAGTCGCAAATGGGAAATTCAGGATAAAAAACAGAAAGAATGCCAGTAATAACGGCTTTGTAATTCCCCAAACCTGCTTCCTGGAATATCCTGTTGTCCTATATAAAACATACATACAAATCAACATAAAAGATGTAACGATCGGATCCATAATAGAGCATCCAATTACTATCAGAACAAGCAGCATAAGCATTTTTGTCCTGGGATCCAAACTATAGAGGAACGAATTTTTAATCTTTGCATTCATCTTTTTTCCTCCTCCTATGATTTTATTTGACTAAGCAGTTCAAACGCTTCATCTATGTCAATGACCGTCGGATGCGAAATACCAGCCTGCTGCAAAAGTCTGGTAATCTG
>CAMNWW010000088.1 GCA_946566415.1 uncultured Lachnospiraceae bacterium
CGTGAACGAGGAAGCCGAAGGCTTGCGAGTTCGGCACGGCGAACAGGAGGGCGAACGCCCGTGAACGAGGAAGCCGAAGGCTTGCGAGTGAGCACTGCGGGAGAGCTTTAGAACCAGAATCTGAAAAGCTGATCCGTAATGGAAAAGAATCAGGAAAAGCAGAATGTCGAAATTATTTTTGGGAGGAATGTTTAGAGATGGCGAATTTAAAACTAAAGAAGACAATATTGGAGATCGTGGAGAACCAGATGAAAGCAAACGATCCTCCTTGCACAAAGGATACATATGAAAAACTTGTGAATGCGGGGTATTCAAAGTCAGAAGCAAAGGATAAAATCGGGGCAGTTGTACTGACGGAAATTTATGATATTTTAAAAGAGGGACAGGCGTTTGACGAAGAAAAATATAAAAACAGCCTTGAGGAGATGTTAAGGCAAAGCATTGATTATGAGGACGATCATCACATAGAAACGGAATGGGATGCATGGGACGATTTGGTTCAAAAGGGCTATGAATACTTTTTGGATCAAAGGGCGGAGGAAGGCCTGCCTTTCTGGCGGGAAGCATGGGATGTTTTTGAATCCGCTATGAAACAGGTTCCTGAAAAGGTGACACTTTATGCTCTGATGGAGTCACAGGATTATGTATATCCGATTGACGGCTGGCTTCAGGACTATGAGATGGAATTGGGAAATGCGGGAAAATATGGAGAAAGGATTGCGTTCTGCCAAAGAACATTGGAGCTGTTTGATTGGATGGACGAAGACGACAGCTGTTTTCGATGCGGCATCGGAGAATCCCTTTTTCGGGAAGGGAAGGTATCGGATGCAATTGAATATTACGAAAATTGGCTGAAGGATGATCCGCAAAATGTAAACGGAATCAATAGTTTCAGCTGGATTCTTTTTGAAAATGGAGATGCCGAGAAAGCGTATGAAGTAATAAGAAAAGTGACATGGGGCGTTTCATGTTACATGGATAATTCGTTTCTTTTTATGCGTGCAAGGCAGTTAGCCGAATTTGTCGGAAAAAAAGACGAAAGCAAATGGTATCAGAACCAATTAGATAAATTCGAGAACTCATTAAAAAAATGGGAGATGGATGAAGATGAAATTTTTGATGAATTTACGGCCCCCAAAAAGGTTCCGGTTGTAAAAGATAAAAAAATATATCCAAATGATCCCTGTCCATGTGGAAGCGGTAAAAAGTATAAGAAATGCTGTGGTAAAAAGTAGTTGTTATTGTTATAGTGGGGCGTCGCGAGAGAGCGGCGCCTTTTTCATCATATAGGAAACTTTGTTTCCTATATGATGAAAATCCTCCGGGAGGATGCGCAGGGTCTGCCCCAGCGAAGCGAGGGTACTCGCGCGAAGATGTAATATGCCGCAGGCGGCCGCGCTCAGCGCAAGAATGTGCTAAAGCACATTCTTTGTTCTGTCTATGGGTTCCGCTAAAACATGAGTAAGAAGTCATTTTTCGCAGAAAAAAGAGCAAATTGCAAATATTTTCGTTGATTTTGGGAGTGCAAACCACGAAAAAATCTCCGGTGGACTCATTTGTCAGGTAATTCATAACATGAAATATGAACTATTAAGGGATTAATAATTGAAATATAGTTCAAAACCGAATATAATATATAGGAAATGAAAATAGAAACCATAATTAGGAGGAAAAGGTATGAGACAGGTAAAAAAGATGATGGCGTTCTTTATTGCCGCTGCGCTGTTTGTGAATCCTTGTATGATGAAAAACTCTATACAAGAAGCAAGGGCGGAAGAAGCAGGGGCAGCAGAAGAAACAGGGGGAGAAACGGAAACAGCAGAAGAAACAGAAGTAGAAGCAGAAACAGGGGAAATCAAGGAAACATTGTCAGAAGATGTGCAGCAGGAAGAGGCTCCTGCCGGGGAACCATTGCAGGCGGCAGAGAATATTGACAATACGGCAAATGAGGCAGTAAAAGTCGTAGCCGTAAAAGGAGTGAAAGTAAAAGGCGGGGAGGATGTAAGCGCTCTGGAGACACCGGCGCAGTTCACGGTAGAAGTGGAGATTGAAGCGCCGCAAAATGTTCCGGTTGGAGAGGTGCAGTTAGCCTATATCTGCAATGATAAAACGCTGGTCTATGAGAAAGACTATAATTTGGAGGGCATTACCTGGTGTCCGGGTCCGGAAGGCGGGAACTGTGAAATAGAGGTGAACCTGAATGAGTATTCCGCGGTCGGGGCTTATGAACTGACTTATGTGGATGTAAATGCAGGCATGGGAAGCGACTATATTCACTATAACTACAACAGCGAGACACAGGAATGCATCGAGTATAAAGAGAATGCAGAATCAGGACGCCGTTTCCCGTATAAGGGAGAAGCAAACTTTACAGTGGCAAAGTCGCAAAATGAGGATCTTGTTTATCCGGAGATTTTGTCGGTAAAGAGAATAACGGCAGGGGATATCTATGGAGATACGGAGATCCAATATGAAGTCGAATACCGTGAAACCGGTTCAGGAGTCAAGAGTATTTCACTTGAGTTTACAGATGGCGATAGCTTTTGGGTAGAGAGTTTCAGATATTCTGGAGATGTGCTGCCGGCTGGGACAGGCAAAGTAATCATAAGCTCCCAATCCAGATATCCGGAGAACTACTATCTTGTCAGCGCGAGTATCGAGGATAACGCAGGAAATCAGCTTTATTATTCTAAACAAGAAAATGGTTCGGATTATGTTGCAGGGTGTCCGGAAGGTGAGAAAAGGATAACTATATCGGATAATTCATATGAAGTCAAGCTTACGCCGTATGAGGGACTGAAACTAAAGGGACTACGGATAGAAGGAGTCGACGACAAGGATAACCTGTCGGCCGGGGATGCCTTTGAGGTAGTCGCGACAGTAGTGAACGATGGAGCGGAGGATAAACGAGTAGATCCGGAGGCTTGTTCCGTGACATGGGACAGGCAATATAAGGGGACTTGGGAATACGAGAGTGATATATTTGGTACGGGCGAAGGCGCTGTCCTGAAAGCAGGCGAAGAAAAGGACGTGCATTTTAAAGTCAATATCAATCCCTATGCAGTGAAGGGAGCAAGAAAACTTGATTCGATTAGAATCGGTTTTTATCAGAATGCATGGACGATGAAGGATGGAATACTATATCAAGGGAACAGTGAAAAAGCTCTTCTGGAAGGAATGCTTCCGGTGGAGGATGTCCCATTTATAGAAAGACCGATAGTAGACCGTGTAAATTATAATAAAGAAATTGATTATACGGTCGCAAACTCGGATAATGAGGATGGAGTTTATCCAGAGATCACTTCAATAAAACTACTTACGACAGGGGACATTTACAGCAATACATCCGTTCAATACGAGGTGGGGTATAGCGAGGAAGGTTCGGGAGTCAAAGGAATCCAGATGTCTTTTCAAAATGCGGATGGGAACGTGGTAGTTTTCGATTATTCCGGAGAGGCGCTTTCGGCCGGGAAAGGAAGTATTGTGGTCGGAAACGCAGATGGATGGCGTTCTGCCGGAGTTTATTACCTTTACGCTTTTTCCATAGAGGATAATGCGGGGAACTGTACTTTTTATTCTAAGGCGGAAAATGGCGAAGATTATGTCACATGGGGTCAGGGCGAAATAAAAAGCCTGACTGTGCCGGACAATTCGTACGAGGTTAAATTAATGCCGTATCAGGGTGTGAAGCTGCAGGGAGTAAGAATGACGGAAGGGGTAGATAAGGATAACTTGTCCGCCGGGGATACATTTGAAGTGATCGCCACCGTGGTAAATGACAGCGCAGAGGATAAAAGTGTTGTTCCAAGGTCATGCTGTATAAATTGGAATAGTCCAACAGATCAAAACGGCTTGCAGAAGGGGGTAGAAGGGACAGGAAATGTCTTCACACTGGCGCCCGGCGCAAAAGGAGAAATACATTTTAAGATGTCGATCAATGCCTGGGCGGAAAAAGGGACATGGGAGTTATCGTATATAGGCATCAATCCCGGCGGAGGAAGAGTGAATAATGAACTGAATTATCATAATATGAATGATGGAATTTTAGAGGGATTAGTTTATTCTGCAGGAGAGGATGTGGGAGCAGTAGCAGATCTTGTGCAGTATGACAAGGCAATCGATTATACTGTTGCGAATTCGGAAACGCCGGACGGGGAAGCGCCCTTTATAGAACGTATCGTAGTTAATACAAAGGATATCAAAGCGCCGGGAACGGTAGAACTTGCAATCTATACATCGGAGGAAGGATTCGCGAAAATAGAGTCAGTGAATGGTCTGCTCGTCGACAAAAACAATAAAAAGAATGAAGTTTATTTGAGCGAGAGCAACAAACTTATTTATTCAGAGGAGAAAGGCTGTTTTCTCTGGAACATACAGTTGGGTTCGTCCGTCGTGAAAGGGGCATATGATCTATCATATATAGGTATAACGGATCAGGCAGGAAATTACAGAACTTACTTGATGCAGGAGAACGGGAAACTCATGGACCAGGATTTAGGTGTTGCCGCGCCGTCTGTAGATCCGGTGCAGCTCGTCGTCGTAGAGGCAAAATCAGAGAATCAGGATTTTGATCCGCCTGTCCTTAAGAGCTTTGCATTAGTGGATGGAAATACAAACAACGATGGAAAAATACAGTTCCGGGTTGAGGCGGAAGATGCGTCGGGCCTGGGCGATATGCGTGTATTTTATGACAATCTTGAAACGGGTGAAACGATATCTTTGTTGAGCCAGAGCGCTGTAAAAGAGGGGGAAGGATACATATATGACTTTACAGTAGATAAGTATTGCAGCAGCGGCGAGTATGAATTAGCCACAGTATTGCTTTGCGACGGCTCGGAACGGAAAAACAGCGGGTATTATAGGTATGATAAGGAGCAGTCGGTTTTAATCTCTGAAGGTATAGATGGAATGGAAACGGTTCCGGTGAGCGGCAGCTTTGATTTGAGAATATCGCCTTCGGAAGATTTTACGATCACGGATATCCAGAAGGAAGATATCACGAAGGTGGTCGATGATTTAAAAGAGGAAGGAACGATTGTCGTAAAAGGCTCCTATGTGGAGGACAGCGCGGGTGAATCATTGCCGCAGGCATTCCTCGAAAAAGCAATAGAAAAGAAACTGACTGTCATTGTGCCGGACGAGACGAGCAGTTCAGAAATCGTGATCGACGGGACAAAGATTGAGCAAGCTTCGGTGAAAGATGTTGAACTTAAGGTGCAGAGAGACGCTATGATGGAAGAAAAGATCGAAGTGGGTAAAACGGAGGATGATATCTATTATCCGGTGAAGGTCGTCATTTCCGATGAAAAGTTTCCTATTAAATTGCGCGTCAAACTGGACAAGGATTTCCTTGACAAGTGTAAAAGCAACCCAGTCCGTTTTTCAAAGGTAGATCCGGATGGAAAGATAACCGTTATTCAGGATAATGTGAAGGCCGACGCAGACGGGTATCTTACGGTAGAATTTGCCGATGGAATCGGGGGAGCTGCTAGCAGCCAGGTGCTGTATTCGGGGGCGGACGGAATAAATGCCCAGGCGGATACGGTTAGTGGGAATCAGTTTATTATTTCTTCACAGGAGGCAGGGGAAGGCACGCTGGGCGACATCAACCAGGACGGTAGGGTAAACCTGTTCGACCTGATGGAGTGCCTGAACCATGTGGCCAAAAAGACAACGCTTACAGGAGAAAAATTTGTCCGTGCGGATGTCGATGGGAATGGAACGGTGAATCTGCTCGATCTGATGAGGATACTGAATTATGTGGCGAAAAAGACAACCACAGTATAAGGTTTAAAAGGAATGAACAGGGGCAGGGATTCGGAAACGGGTTCCTGCCCCTTTAGTGCATGTAAAAGAACTATTGAGGGATAAAATATTGAAAAATAGTTCACAAATAAGTATAATGAGTACAAAAGTGATACAGAGTACCATTATATGGAAGGGGGAACTAAAGTGAAGAAAATTTCAAAAATATTTGCAAGGGTACTATCAGCCGCGCTTGTGGTTTCGCTGGTTCTGCCGGGAGCGCCGGAGGTACAGGCCAGGTCCCAGGGAGAAGGTTACGGGCAAGAGGCGGATATCCATGATATGCTGCAGAATACGGATGTACAAAACAACAAGTTGGAACTGAAAGGGGACAGTTCAGTAGGGTCTCTCCTTGCGGACACACTTTCTGAGAAAATGGAAGCAGATGCAGACAATGCCAGCTGGGAGAACTATATCACGGAACTAGAGATCGAGGGAACGACGGCTACAGTAAGTTACCAGACCAGCCAGGAGGCGGATGTTGTCGTTGCCGTCTACGACGAGAGTACCGGGCAGATGCTTGGTTCCGGCACACAGGCGGTAAGTACGGAAGAAACGACTGTTCAGGTGGAGATCGCGGCGGAGAATGGGATGCCGGACTATTTTGTTGCGGCTGCTTATCTTCTGGACAAAGAAAGCCACTCGCCGCTCTGCGATAAATTGGAAACAAAGCTGTATACGAAGGAAATGCAGGACTTCCTGAATACAACCGTTAACGATTACGAGGCGGGGGACGTCCTGAATCTGGATGAAAATGAGGATACCAATTTCGGCGTTTACAGTGAAGATACCGTACGCGTCGAGGCCGCGTCAAAAACAAATGTAGTGAAAGAGAACGGAGACGGTACATATACGGTCACGAACGCAGACGCGGCGTTTACCGGACTGAAAAAGGGGGATACGTTCTCCTACGATTATGGCGACGGGAACATACTTCTGGTCAAGGTAGGTTTAATTTCTGTAAATGGGAGTACGGTGGTCATTACAGAGGATACAGAGGCGGATTTGACGGATTTCTTCGATTATCTGAAAATCGAGGCGGACACAGATAGTGCAGATGCTTCAATGGAGGTGGACAACAGTAATCTGGAAGACGGCGTCACTTATGAGGAGCCGGAAGCCGGGATTGCGGCGATGGCAATAGAAGGGGAAGGAAGCTATAAGTTTTCTCATAAATGGTCTATCAATAAGAAATTCGGGGAGACTATAACCGTAAAAGGAAGTTTTACATACGGGTTTAAAGCAACTGTGAAATACTATGTATCTTTGAGCTATCAGTATGTTTCAGCAAAAATTGAGTATTCTACTGCTGTAGGTATGGAAATCTCCGGTAAGATTCCTTTGAAGGAAATCAAGTTGGGGAAAATACAGGTGTCCGTATTGCCAGGCGTAAATATAGGCTTCACACCATCCTTTGTGGTAGAAGCGTCGGCAAAACTAGCCTGGGAAGGAGAAATTAAAGGGACGATCGGCGTGGAATATGATAGCGATACGGGAGTGCGAAATTTAAGCAAACAACCAAGTACTAACAGTAAATTTGAACTTTCTGGGAAGTTATTTATTGGTGTGAAAGCGGAACCGTCTGTGAACGTTATCTCCAAGGAGTTATGCGAGCTGTCCATAGAAACTGAGGCCGGGCTGGAA
Source organism: uncultured Lachnospiraceae bacterium (assembly GCA_946566415.1). GTDB lineage: Bacteria > Bacillota > Clostridia > Lachnospirales > Lachnospiraceae > Allocoprococcus. The sequence goes on from CAMNWW010000088.1 coordinate 7,450, forward strand.
TTTTCTGCAAAACAAAAACTTTGGGAAGCAAAAGATTCTGAAAGCGAGAAACATGACTGTAAAGATTGCTATGAGGGAGAGATATATTGGAAGCTGTCTGTAAAAGTGAAATTAGAATTGGCAAAAGGGCGGAAAAAAGAAGAAGTGACTTTAGCAGAGATAAAACTGAAATGGACAGATTTCTATTGGTCGGTGGATTATAATGAATTTGCATTTACAAAATGCCCGCATATCTCTTACCGTGTAGAAATCAAGGTCAAGGACACGGAAGGAAAAGCGGTTTCCGGAGCGGCAATAGAGGGGACCGGGAAAGATGAATCTCCGGTGACGGATGAGAATGGGAACGCGGTATGTTATCTGCCGGATGGGAAATATAAATTGTCAGTGAAAGATGGGAATATGGGGGCAGTGAAGAAGATTGAAGTCAGGGGGAATGGGAAGAAGATAGAGATTAAGCTGGAAGAAGGGGAGACAGAAGAAAACGTCGTTGCCACGGGAAGCTGCGGGGAACATTTGACATATAAAATCATAGTGAATGGGACGGATGGTAATGGGGAGGATACCTATACTTTGAAGATAGAAGGGTATGGGGATATGGAAGATTATAGAGGTTCATCAAACGCCTCATGGTATCAATATAGGGAAAAGTTGACTAAGCTGATTTTATCTCAAGATATAACGAGTGTAGTCTCGGAAAGTCGATGAAAAGACAATAAAAACTTATGCCATATAAATGA
>CAMNWW010000089.1 GCA_946566415.1 uncultured Lachnospiraceae bacterium
CTACCACCCGATTCTTCTATATATGAAGGTGTGCGAATGTTTTAATGAATATGGTTTCCAAAAGCCGCAGCAGTATTACACGATTTTTTTCAGTGACTACAGTGAAAACTTTAATGAGTATCTCAGACGCTACTATGATGCTTTTCCGGAAGAGCTCCCTCCGGAGGGGCTCTGCTTTTACCCTGTATTTATGCAAAACGATGTCCATCAAAAGGATTATAACGCGCTGATGGCCGCCGCAAAAAAAGGATTCCTCCGCTCGGAAGACGTATTGGATATCGTCCGGGTTAATTTCCTTATCTTCGGCGGCATGCTCCGGCATTTTCTTTCTTTCCCTTCTGAAGTCGGCGCTCCCGGGGAGGCCGCGCGTATTACCACGCGTTATCAGGCGCATACTCTGGCCGGCTACGGCGTATCGCCGGAACTGTTAAAGGATTATTATTGATCATATGTCAAAACCCCGCCGGGAAGATTTCTGTTCTCCCTGCGGGGTTTTTTTACTTCTGTATCATTTTACAAGATCGCCTTCTTATTCCTGCGGCACCTTCGGAGGATTCAGCGACTCCCGTCTTTCTGCCTTCAATGCCTTCGTTGTGGACAGCATCGTTCCCAACATGATGATCGAGAACGGTACGGCTCCCACAATGGACATTGTCTGTAACATATTTAATCCGTTTGCTGTAAAAAGCATCAGAGCAAGAGCTGTAAGCGACTGGAGAACGCCCCAGATCACTTTTCTCTTTGTCGTCGGATTCAGATCTCCGTATGAACTCAGCATACCAAGAACGAACGTTGCAGAGTCCGCTGAAGTTACGAAGAATGTACATAGCAGGATAACGACTATCATAGAAATCACTGCGCCCATCGGATACTGCTTCAGTACAACGAACAAAGCGGTCGATGTATTCTGGATCGCCTCAGCAGCAACCTCTGTACCTGTATGGATTCCCAGCATTCCAAAAATAGAGAACCAGATAATGGACACGAATGCCGGAACAAGCATAACGCCCGCGATAAATTCTTTGATGGTACGGCCTTTGGAGATACGCGCGATGAAAGTTCCTGTAAACGGAGCCCATGCAATCCACCAGCCCCAGTAGAAAATCGTCCATCCGCCGTAGAAACCAGAATCACTGTATGCGCCGTTTGCGAAAGAGTCGTGGATGAAATCCTGCAGATATCCGCCGGTACCTTCAACAAGTGTATTCAGGATATCCCTTGTCGGTCCAACGATAAGGCATGCCAGAGCCAGAATCGTACAAAGGACAACGTTCGTATTCGACAGAATCTTGATACCTTTGTCCAGACCTGTGATAGCCGAGGTCATGAACATCGCTGTAACAACAACGACGATAATGATCAGGACCGTATTATTTTCCGGAATACCGAATAGCATATTCAAACCACTGTTGATCTGCATCGCGCCAAGTCCAAGAGATGTAGCGACACCCGCAACAGTTGCAAAGATCGCAAGGATATCAATCGTCATACCGATAGGTCCCTTCACCTTCTCTTCTCCGAGGAGCGGAATGAAGATGGAGCTGATAAGACCTGGTTTATTCTTCCTGAACTGCATGTAAGCAAGCGCAAGCGCGAGTACTGCGTAGTTCGCCCACGGATGCAGGCCCCAGTGCAGGAACGCACGCTTCATAGCAAACTCTGCCGCCGCCGGAGTCCCTGCTTCGATGGAACTGATCGGTGCCATAAAGAAGTTCAGCGGTTCCGCTGTTCCCCAGAATACCAGGCCGATTCCCATTCCTGCTGAGAACAGCATGGCAAACCATGTCAAAAAACTATACTCTGGTTTGGAATCGTCGGGTCCAAGTTTGATATTTTTATATTTGCTGAAAAATCCAAGCCAAACGCAGAAAACAACAAACGACGTCATGATCAGCGCGTACCACCAGCTAAAATTCGTGGTGATAAAACTGTTGACGCTTGTTGCGACCGCTTCAAAACTCTTTGGCAGCGCCAGCCCCCACACAACAAGCGCGCCAACAATGATAAGCGAAATTACAAACGTATAATTTACCTTGTTCTTGTTTTCCATATGTACCCCCATTTCTTTCTTTTATTTCGGTTATCCGGAAGCCTGCTTTACAGGCTCCCGGGATGCTCCGGCATAACTCGCACTAAGCTCGTGAAATACCTCGCTAAGTGACCATTCGGTAATACCTGGTCTGCTAAACTCCTGCTTCGTCTGCCGACTTGCACTCGTTAAGCATCCAGGTATGTGTTTGCACTAAGCTCGTGAGATACCTCGCTAAGTGCTCACTACACCTTAAATACTGTCTGTTCTTTGATGTCGATACCAAGGCTTTCTACAGCGACTTTTGTTCTGTGATAACGAAGTTTCCACTGATCTTCCTTGGACGTTCCCGGATCGCCGAGCGGATACGGGATAGAGATCGTCGGAACGATTCTGTTAGAGCCGACAGTCTTTGCAACCGGAATCAAGTTACACATCTGAACAATCGGGAATCCTGCCTTCTCTACTTCTTTTACCATCGTTGCACCGCAACGTGTACAGGTACCTCATGTAGAGACCATGATAACGCCGTCTACCCCGTCTTCTTTCAGGTACGGGATGATCTCCTTGGCCATTCTCCTTGCTTCTGCCTCTGTCGTTCCTGTTCCTACGGTTGTATAGAAGTAATCATGAAGACTTCCGAATACGCCTTCTTTTTGCAGTACTTTCAGTGCGTCGACCGGTGTAATAACGTTCGGGTTAGCGTCTGCCGCCGCCGGGTCAAATCCTGCATGGATCGTCTTGTACTCTCCGCCTTTAAGCGCTTCAGTATCCGCAATGTTGTAACGTCCCCAACGGGTTGCGGAAGCTGACTGGATATGATCCGGATTATCTACCGGTACGATACCGCCTGTATTAAGAAGTGCGATCTTTGCATGCGGCAGATCCTTGATCGCCGGAGCAATCGGCACACGGTCAAGCTTCGGCATCGGAAGCTCTGTCTTAAACGGCTCGCCGTTCAGCTTCTTAAGCAGCATATCGATCATACGTACAGTCGCCGGCGTTCCGTCTTCGAGCCATACCTGATGGCGGATTCCTCTTGCGAAGTATCCTTCTGTCTCCGCGTCCCCTACCGGTTCTCCCTTAAGGAGCTTATTCGCTACATTTGCCATAGCCTTAACATCCTGTCTCATCTTGGAAGCGATATTTCCGCCTTTCAGGATATACATTTCTTTTTTGAACATATCGACGCCAGGCGTCTCCTCGTTCATGGAAGTTACAACCGGCACGCCGAATTTTTCTTTTACCGCTTTACAGATGGTTCCGCATGCAACCGTGTAACGTCCAGCCTGAAACGCAGGTCCTGCAAGGAAAATATCCATCTCTTTTCCTTCCAGCATGCCAAGGATCGTCTGAACTGCTTCGTCTGTATTACTTCCCATGTAGTTGTCGCCGCAGATAATGGTGTGTGTTACTTCTGTATCTTCTAACTCTTTTGCAAACTGCATAGCAGGTCCGATCTGTCCTTCGTGAATCTCCGGAGCCGCGCCAGCTTTTTCTTCTCCACCGATCTGTCCAAAGAATTGGTTTACATATACAATCGCTTTTTTCATCTTCTGCCCACCTCCTAGAATTCTTTCATTGTTTTCGGAGACCATCCGATTACCTGGTCGCCACAGAACATAGAGTTATTCTCCATAATGATGGATCCGTCTGCTCTCACGGAAGGTCCTAACAGCTCGTCGTCCGCCCAACCGCCGGAGAGACCGTCTCTCTTCAAAGCATCCAGCTCGCCGAGCACTGTTTCCATCGGAGGCAGTTCGATCAGTTCAGATACATTTCCACAGGATACGATTGCGTCGCACTTTTCATCCAATGTAACCAGAGGCTGAGACTGTCCGTCACGGCCGGTACACTCATTCGTAACGCCGACTACCTTCACACCTGCGTCCTCAAGAGCAACGTAGCATCCTACAAAGTCTGCGTCCGGATTTCCGTAACCTTCCTCAGCAAGGACCGCTCCGTCTGCTCCGAGAGATTTCGCGATCTGTGCTACAAAGAGCGCGGAACGTTCTTTCTGCTCCAGAGCTACGTTCAGGTTAGACATAATAACTCCCAGGAAGTTGATCGTCTTTCCATGTTCTGCGTAAAGCGCTTTGATGCTCGGGCAGTTCTGGAAATCATATGTAGACCACTTAGAAGATACCGGCATAAAGCTTCCTGATACCAATGCTCCGTCTAATACTTCATTCGGATGCATAACAGTCGGCACAAAATGGTTCATATCCCAGCCATAGACCAAATCGTTGTATCCCATCTCTTCCATCTGGGACTGCGGCTGCATAACATAGACAACAGACGGAAGTTTCTCCACTTCCGCTCCGCGCTTAATCATCTGGCCCAGCTCATAAACCTCTGTATCTTCCGGGGTTAAATCTTTCACGCACTGTCCGATGAATTCAGCAAGCTTATGTCCTGCCCTTCTTAATGCATCATTCTTCTTCTGCTGCTCATGCCTTTCAAACTCTTCGTTCGTATCCGCTACCAATACGATATTGTTCAGATATCCATAGTAGGTATACTTCTGCCCTTCTCCACTCATGTCGATGATTCCATCCTGGAATCCTCCCCAATGTCTTCCAACTACAAGGACACTGCAATTCTTAAGAGCATATGTAACGCCGTCTCCTGCTGGCGCCATCTCGCTGGTATATCCTGGGAAAAGCCCTCTTCCATCCAGGCGGCACCTCGGCTCGATTGCTTCTTTTACCGGGCACATACGAATCTTATCCCCCGGTTTAGCAATGTACAGCTCTGCTTCTGTGATTCTGTCGTCTTCACGGATAAATGCAAGCGCTTCTTCCTTGTTGATCGTCAGCACTCCGTCCTTGAAAGACAACTCACTGCCAAATACAATATCCTTTACATGAAAATTACCGATTGTGAGTTTCATTACGACTCTCCTTTCGTTTTTTGAATATGTCTACATTTTAACATACACATTTGTTTTAGTAAACACGTTTATTCAATAAACGCGTTTTAAAATTTCACAAAATTTTTATACTTTTTTTGTGCAATATAGATAATATCAATTTTTGTTATTGTTTTTTTCTATAAATAAGCGTTTTATCCAAAATATCATAGAAAACAAAAAGTCTTTGTAATTTTTGATTCACCCTAGAATCTGTTTTATATTGCGAAGATCTCAAATTATGATATACTGGATTTATCCGGGGAATTCTTGGATATTTGAAACTACTAGGAGAGACTATTATGACTAAAAAAGAAATTCGTTATAAACGTATGATACGCCATTTGACCCAGACAGTCTGGTCTATTATCGACTCAGAAGGAATGGACGCGGTAACAGCAAGAAAAGCCGCCGATCTGGCAGGTTATAACGTTGCTACTTTATATAACTATTTTGAAAACCTGAACCACCTGATATTTTTTGCATCGTTCCGCGCTCTTAAGGATTATGCAATGGCGCTCCCTGAACATACAAAAGGAATCGAGGACCCTGTTCTTATCTACATAAAGACCTGGGAATGTTTTAATGCGTTTGCTTATAAAGAACCTTTATATTATAAAAATATCTTTCTCGGCGGACATACGGCAAAATATAATCAATCTTTACAACTGTATTATGACGTTTTTCCCGAAGAACTCCCTTCGGACGGCCTGCAGTTCCTTCCTATGTTCCGGGAAGGCGACCTGTATGAGAGGGATTTTAAACTCCTTTCCGCCGCTGCGCATAACGGGAGCTTCGGCATGGAGAATGTCCGGGATATCTCGAATATGAACGTCGTCTTGTTCAGCGGAATGCTGAACCGCTTCCTTACCTCCGAATGGAATCCGGGACCGGAGGACGCGGCTAAAGCCACGACGCGTTATCAGGCGCGGACGCTTATGGCATACGGGATTTCAAAAGAGTTGCTGGAGGACTACTTATAGAAAAATCCCCCGGACAATCCGTCTTCAGCCGATGAGGCTTGAGACGGATTTTATCTTATCCCATGGTTGTATTCGACCCTTAAAATCATTATACTAGCTGACGACCCACTCCCTTTTTATCCTCCACGCCGCCCCTTGAAGATAAGTCTCCTCCACATCCGTTTCTTCAAAAAGCTTTTCCCAGCTCTGCATGATCTTCCGCTTCAGCGCAGGATAGAACGGATTCTTTAGTACGTCGGTGACGTCTGTTATTCCCTGCCTTTCTAGCTCTTTATCGAACGCCCTTACCTCCTCTTCTGTTCCGACCAAAGACATATTGAGGATCTTATTCCATTTCCGCATATCGAACAAAAGCAGTTCCTCTGACGGGATTTTTAGCCCCATGAGCGGCACGCCGCCCTGTGCGCCCGTCCATTTCGGATCCTTATAAAGCCACACCGGTGATTCCGCCTCCTCAGGACGGGGGACTCTTTTTGCCATGCCTTCCCCCAGGAAATGATATGCAAGCCGGAAGCTCCACGCCGTCTCCTTATACTTCTCTTCTATGTACTGCTTTTTCACATAATAAACCCCGTCTTTTTCCAGAGTATCCAGAACAATCTGCGCCTGCGCCGTCCACATGAGCACATTACTTTTCGTCTCCATACAGACGCACCTCCTTGACCCATTCTCTTTGAAGCTCCCACGTTGTTGCCGTCACCTGCTCCTTTTTCTCCGCCGTCAGTGTGAACACCCGGCTCCAACTATCAATCAATTTCTTGCGAAGGAGCGGATAAAAATTCCCCTTATCAGTAGAAATCAATTCATCTTCCTCCCCGATTCCATATCGCCTCAGCTCCTTTTTATGCTTTTCGGCGTCCGCGTCATCCAGCGGAATGTACCAATAATTAACCCGGTATCCCCACGCGTCCATATTACAGAGAAGAACCTTATCCAGCGGAACCTCAACTTTTAAGATCACGGTATCTTCAACCGGCTGGAGCATATTATCCTCGTCAATACACAGCCACACCGGATACTCCTGGGCGGCTTCCAGATCCATATATTTACCGGCCTCCTTGGTATACCACCGGTAAAGCTCCAGATAATATTCTGCAATAGTATCGTTCTTCTTCTCAATATATTCTTTTTTAACTCGGTAAACGCCGGAGCTTTCGAGCTCTTCCCAGACGGCTTTCACCTGCCTTGTCCACAGGATCATCGTCCCGTGGTCCGTAACCTCCCCCATCTCCTGCATGACCTTCTGGCTTTCAAGTTCTGTTCTTTCCATCGTTTCCCCTCCGCCTTCCTTGTTCTGCGCCTCTATATTCTCCTATTCAAACCGGTGGTAATGTACGTTAACTTATGCTTAGTATACGATGCCAGGGTCAAAAGGTCTGAATCCACATCGTGCTTGCACAAAGGTGGATGAACGATCTTGGGACCCGCCCCGATATGAGGATAAAAGTGGAGTGTAAGCTCCACAATATCCGAATATTGGGCTGGATTGTGGGAGCGCAAGGCGCGGAACAATCCGTAAGGCATCTTTCGACCTCAACATCAGTATACTCAAATAGAACGGAAATAGCAATAGACCTGGCGGGTAAAAAGCACAGAAGAAAATGTATGAAAAAATTCAGTTTTCAAAAAATACTGTCTGATGTATAATATAAGTGATGAAAGAAAGTGATATTTTGAGTACAATAGAGCAAATACATCAACAGGATTTAGAACGTCTGAAATCACTTCGATATATGGACGATGATTTTATGACGTTCTGCTATTTTAGATGTTCATGCGATAGACAGCACTAAGAAAGAGTTTGATGTGGAAATTCAAAGGTCAGACGCTGACGCTGGTGCAAAAAGGGCATGGCATAACAGCAGTCTGTTAGACGCACATATATTGAAGCCTGGAAATGATACGGAAGATATTCCCGACAGCTACGTTATTTTTATTACAGAAAATAATGTTATAGGCAAAAATCAAGCTACATATCACATACAGCGGTATGTTGAAACCGGAAAGCTAATGCACGATTTTTCATGTACTAATCCCGATGATATGAATTATGAGGCTCTTGCTAAAAAAGCGAGGTATTTCAAGCAGGACGAGAAAGGAGTTGCGGCCATGTGCAAAATTATGGAAGTTTAATATTAAAATAACAGCGTAAAGGCGTATGGAACAGAAATGTAAACCATGCGTCTTTTTTGTGACAGGAAGGAGCAGCTCTGACGCTTAAAAAAAATTAATAAAAAAACCTCCCATTTTATGGGAAG
>CAMNWW010000090.1 GCA_946566415.1 uncultured Lachnospiraceae bacterium
AAAAGGAAGAAGCGCTAAAGCTTTGGAAGAGCGAAATTATCCGGCTCAAGGAGTATTTGGAGAAAAAGTTCGACCTTGAGATCACTGACGACATGGTTCGCGAGGGAATCCGGATTAATAACAATGTGCGCCGGTCGCTCAAAAATCTTTATGAAGTCATGAAAAATGATCCGGCTCCGATTAAAGGGATGGATTTGTTCCATGTTCTCTATGGAAGTACATTCAAGTTTGACCGTGCGGCGATTCCTGCGGAAGTGGACGCTCTGGTGGCAAAGATCAAAGAAGAATATGCGGCCGGTAAGATGGAAGAGAAAAAGCCGCGTATCCTGGTCACCGGATGCCCGATGGGCGGCGCAACGATGAAGGTGGTAAAGGCGATCGAGGATAACGGAGGTATTGTCGTTACGTACGAGAGCTGTTCCGGAGCCAAATCCATTGATAAATTGGTAGACGAGGACAATCCGGATGTGTACGACGCGCTTGCAAGAAGATATCTGAATATTGGATGTTCTGTCATGACCCCGAATCCGAACCGTTTAGAACTGTTGGGAAGGCTTATCGACGAGTATAAGGTCGACGGCGTTGTGGAAATGGTGCTGCAGGCGTGCCATACATATAATGTGGAGTCCAAAGCAATCGAACGATTTGTGACGGAAGAGAAGGGGGTTCCGTATCTCGGGGTGGAGACAGACTATTCACGTGCGGATGTGGGACAGCTTAACACAAGGATTACGGCATTTATTGAAATGCTCCAGGTATAAAGGTCTTAAACAGTTTTCAACAGAAGATGCGGATTTTACGTTGACGATTTTGCATATCGTGTGGTATACTTTATAAAGCGCATCGCCGATAGGCGATTGGATTCACGAGTCCCGAATGCTTTTGCATGAGGGATATGAAATCAAAAACCAGAACGATAGGAGGAAATGCCATGGGCATACCTCTATGTTCAAAAACCAGAACGATAGGAGGAAATGCCGCAGGCATACCTCTATATTCAAAAACCAGAACGATAGGAGGAAAATGTGATGAAGCATATTAAGACGTTGAATACACAGACGTTGAATCATACAGTGAAGAAGGGCGGATGCGGCGAGTGCCAGACATCCTGCCAGTCAGCTTGCAAGACATCCTGCACAGTCGGGAATCAGACATGTGAGCACAAGAAATAACTAAGCGTAAGAATAAGAACTGATAAAAAGCAGGCAGCGGCTTTTAGCCGCTGTCTATTGACGTTTGAGACAGAAGAGACGAAAAAGAAAGGGGTACGGATCGTGATTCATCAGTACCAGAATAATGGATACCGGATTGTGCTGGACGTGAACAGCGGCTGTGTCCATGTGGTTGACGAGCTGGGATATGACGTGATTGCCTGTCTGCGGGAGCAAAGCGAGGAGCAGACGTCCCAGGACTTAAGACGGGATGAAACAAAGGAATATCTCTGCTGTAGGCTTGGCGGAAAGTATCCGCAGGAAGAATTAGAAGAGATGCTTTCAGATGCAGCGGCGCTTGCGGATGCGGGGCAGCTTTTTTCTGCGGATGTGTATGAGAATTACGCAGGGGAGGTCATGAAGCACAAGACAGTCGTCAAAGCGCTTTGTCTGCATATCGCGCATGACTGTAATCTTGCGTGCCGCTATTGTTTTGCGGAGGAGGGCGAGTATCATGGAAGACGCGCTCTCATGAGCTTCGAGGTGGGAAAGAAGGCGCTTGATTTTTTGATCGCGAATTCCGGAAGCAGGAGAAACCTGGAAGTAGATTTTTTCGGCGGGGAGCCGCTGATGAATTGGCAGGTTGTAAAAGATCTGGTAGCATATGGAAGAGAGCAGGAAAAGAAGCATGGTAAGCATTTCCGATTTACTGTTACTACCAACGGCGTGCTGCTAAATGATGAGATTCAGGAGTTCATCAACCAGGAGATGGATAATGTAGTTCTCAGCCTGGACGGACGGAAGGAAGTCAACGACAGGATGCGTCCTTTCCGGAACGGCAGTGGGAGTTACGACCTGATCGTTCCTAAATTCCAAAAGCTGGCAGATTCACGGAATCAGGAAAAATATTATATCCGAGGGACTTTTACCCGAAATAACCTGGACTTTTCCGAAGATGTAAAGCATTTCCACGAGCTGGGATTTAAACAGATGTCGATCGAACCTGTGGTAGGCGACGCGTCTGATCCTTATGCGATACGCCGGGAAGATCTTCCGAAGATATTTGAAGAATATGATAAATTGGCGCAGTATATGATAGAGGAAGAAAAAAAGGGAGAGGAATTCAATTTCTTCCATTTTATGATCGACCTGGAAGGAGGTCCATGTCTGGCGAAGCGTCTTTCCGGATGCGGGTCGGGGACGGAATATCTTGCCGTGACTCCGTGGGGAGACTTTTATCCCTGCCATCAGTTTGTCGGTGACGAGAAGTTTTTGATGGGCAATGTGGACGAGGGTATCAAAAGACCGGAGATTGCCGATGAATTTCGGGGCTGCAATGTCTATACCAAGGAAAAGTGCAGGAATTGTTTTGCCAGATTCTATTGCAGCGGCGGCTGCGCGGCGAATGCATATAAGTATGGGGACGGGCTGAGGGATTCCTATGATATCGGCTGCGAGATGGAGCGAAAGCGTGTAGAATGCGCAATAATGATAAAGGCTGCGATGGCAGAAGAAAGGAAGTAAGACATGAAAAAGAGTAAGGGCGTAATCAGCCTCATTCTGACAGCGGTGCTCATTGCACTGCTTGGATTTACGTGCTGGCAGGGATTCGGCTCATCCCATGCGGGTTCCGCACGCAATATCAAGCTGGGGCTTGATCTGGCGGGCGGCGTTAGTATCACCTACCAGGTAAAGGGGAAGAATCCTACCAGTGAAGAGATGAACGATACAATTTACAAACTGCAGAAACGTGTCGAACAGTACAGTACAGAGGCCACTGTTTACCAGGAGGGGGACGACAGGATCAACATTGAGATTCCAGGCGTTTCTGACGCCAACAAGGTACTGGAGGAGCTTGGCAAGCCAGGCTCATTGGAATTCCAGGATCCGAACGGGGAAACTGTTTTGACGGGAACTGATGTGGCAAGCGCCGAGGCACGTTCCCAGCAGAATGCTACAACAAAGAACAATGAGTTTGTGGTAGCCTTGGAGCTGACAGAAGAAGGGGCGGAGAAATTCGCAGAGGCAACCGAGGCCAATGTAGGAAAGACTATTTCTATTATCTATGACGGGGAGACGATCAGCACGCCGCGGGTCAATACAGCGATCAAGGACGGACAGGCTGTGATCGAGGGGATGGAAAGTTATGAGGCGGCGGAAACACTGGCTTCTACGATCCGTATCGGCGGTCTGAAGCTAGAGCTTGAAGAGCTGCGGTCCAATGTGGTGGGCGCACAGCTCGGGGAAGAGGCGATCAGTACCAGCCTTAAGGCAGGCGCGATCGGTCTTGCACTGATTTTTGTATTTATGTGTTTTGCATACTTGCTTCCTGGATTTGCATCAAGTCTTGCGCTTCTTATTTACACAGGACTTGTCGTCGTGCTGCTGAACGCGTTTGAAATTACGCTTACACTGCCTGGCATTGCGGGTATTATTCTGGGAATTGGTATGGCGGTGGATGCGAACGTCATCATTTTTGCCCGTGTACGTGAGGAGATCTCAGCAGGGATCAGTGTACGATCCGCTCTGCGCAATGGATTTAAGAAAGCGACGTCTGCGATTGTAGACGGAAATGTTACCACATTAATCGCCGCAATTGTTCTGGGCTTAAAGGGTTCCGGTTCGGTAAAGGGATTCGCACAGACGCTGGCTCTTGGCATTGTGGTTTCTATGTTCACCGCATTGTTTATTACAAGGGTTATTGTGTTTGCGTTTTATGCGATCGGGCTTCGGAATGAAACGCTTTATGGCAGAAAGAAAAAGAAGGAAGAGAAGACCATTAACTTCCTGGGCAGGAAGGGACTGTTCTTTGTGCTTTCAGGCGTGGTTATAATCGCGGGATTCATTGTAATGGGAGTACAGTCGTCACGCGGGAACGGGGCTTTGAATTACAGTCTTGAATTTAAAGGCGGTACGGCCACGAACGTAACTTTTGAGAAGGATTATACCATCGGCGAGATTGATTCAGAGATCGTACCGGTAGTAGAAGAAGTCACCGGAGACAAGAATGTGCAGACACAGAAGGTGACGGGGACGAATCAGGTAGTCATTAAGACGCAGACATTGGCTTTGGATGAGCGTGAAGCTTTGAATTCAGCGCTTGCAGAAAAGTTCGGTGTGGATGAATCGCTTATCACGGCGGAGAATATCAGTTCTACAGTCAGTGCGGAGATGCGTTCCGATGCGATCGTTGCAGTCATCATTGCTACGATTTGCATGCTGCTCTATATCTGGTTCCGGTTTAAGGATATCCGGTTCGCTACAAGCGCTGTCGCAGCTTTGCTTCATGATGTATTAGTTGTACTGGCATTCTATGCTGTCGCACGAGTATCAGTGGGCAATACATTTATTGCGTGTATGCTGACTATCGTTGGGTATTCGATTAATGCGACGATCGTTATTTTCGACCGTATCCGTGAGGAACTTCCGGCGAAGAAGAAGGGAGAGGAGCTTGCAGAGGTTGTGAACAGGAGTATTACGCGTACATTGACGAGAAGTATCTATACTTCCCTTACAACATTCGTGATGGTATTTGTCCTGTTCATTATGGGAGTAAGCTCCATCAAGGAGTTCGCAAGTCCGCTGATGGTAGGTATCGTCTGCGGAGCATATTCTTCCGTATGCATTACAGGAGCGCTTTGGTTTGTCATGCGGACGAAGCTTGCGGGGAAAGAAGAGCCGGCAAAGGCGGGCGGCAAAAAGAAAAAGTAAAACTTGTTGAAGGGGTCCATAGGAAAAGGTGCCGGGAGAAAAGCTTCGGCACTTTTTCTATATCCGAATAGGCGATTGAATTATTTGGAGGAGAAAAATTATGGAGAAATGGGTACTGCTGCGAAAAGGGGCGGACTTCCGGCACATTAGTGAGACATTTCATATCAGCCCTCGGATCGCGTCCCTGATCCGGAATCGGGATATTTTGGGGGACGAGGCGATTTCACATTATCTGAACGGAACGATCGCCGACCTGAATGACGGGATGCTGATGAAGGACATGGACAGGGCGGTGGACGTGCTGTCGAAAAAGGTGGTGGAGAAAAAGAAAATCCGTATTATCGGGGATTATGATGTGGACGGGATCCAGTCCACATATATTTTGTTGGAGGGTCTGCGCTATCTGGGGGCTGAGGCCGACAGTGATATTCCTGACCGGACGAAAGACGGATACGGTCTGAATGAGAATTTGATCGAACGCGCCTTAAACAGTGGAGTGGATACGATTGTTACCTGTGATAATGGAATAGCGGCATCCAGGGAGATCGAAATGGCTAAGAGGGAAGGGATGACGGTAGTGGTGACGGACCACCATGAAATACCCTTTGAGGAGAAGGAGGGAAAGCGGGAGTATTTCCTGCCTCCGGCAGACGCGGTAGTGGATCCAAAGAGAGCAGACTGCTTCTATCCTTTTAAAGGACTTTGCGGAGCGGCGGTTGCTTATAAGCTGATACAGGCTCTGACAGAGGCTATGGGCGCAGATATCTGCAGCCTGGATTATCTGATGGAAAATGTGGCGATCGCGACAGTGGCAGATATGATGGATTTGATAGGAGAGAACCGTATTTTTGTGAAACAGGGGCTGGAGATGCTGCGTTCTACAAGGAATAAAGGTCTGCGCGCCTTGATACAGTGTACCGGGGTAGACAGTATGCGCCTGTCTGCCTATCATATCGGTTTTATACTGGGCCCCTGTATGAATGCCAGCGGACGTCTGGATACGGCAAAACGCGCCCTTGAGATGCTGGAAGCGAAGACGGAAAAGGAAGCGGACCTCCTTGCCGGAGATTTAAAAGCATTGAATGAGAGCAGGAAAGATATGACGGAAAAAGCGGTGGAGGAGGCGTTTGTCCAGATAGAGAACAGTGAAATCCGGGGTGACGACGTGCTGGTCGTTTATCTGCCAGAATGCCACGAAAGCCTTGCCGGGATTGTAGCGAGTAAAGTGCGTGAAAAATATTACAGGCCAGTGTTTGTACTGACCGACGCTAAAGACGGGCTGAAAGGTTCCGGGCGTTCGATCGAAACGTGGCATATGTATGAAGGGCTGAACCGGTGCAGTCATCTTCTGACCCGTTTCGGGGGACACAAGATGGCCGCCGGACTGTCCCTTGACAAAAAAAATATGGAAGAATTCAGAAAGGAAATCAACGCCCGCTCTGGAATTCAAAAAGATGATCTGGAAGAAAAAATCTTGATCGATATGCAGCTTCCGTTCTCCTGTATAACGGAAGAATTTATAAATGAACTTCATGTGCTGGAACCCTTTGGAAAAGGGAATCCCAAACCTGTTTTCGCACAGAGAAAAGTATTAGTAAAAAAGGCCCGTGTTATGGGAAAGAAACGGAATGTTTTGAAACTTCGGGTATCAGATGAAAGCGGCACAGAAATCGACGCTTTGTATTTTGGGGATACAGAAGAATTTCTGGATTACATAAAAAGAAAATTCGGCGCGCCGTCCCTAGAAGGAATACTGGATAACAGACGAATGGTAAACACAGCCCCAGTAGAGATGTCATTTACCTATTACCCCGATATCAATGAATACAAAGGGATCCGCACCTCCCAGATAATCATACAAAATTACAAATAAATTTGAAAAATGTTCATTATATGGTATACTTATAACTAACTAACGAGAAAAGGTGGATAGTTCTATGAAGAAAATTGAAGATTATGTACTCAGTATTCCGGATTTTCCAGAAGAAGGGATTATTTTCCGGGATGTCACAAGTATTCTTGAGGATGCGGACGGACTTCATCTGGCGATAGATCTGATGCAGGAGAAGCTTGCGGGGATGGATTTCGATATTGTAGTGGGACCGGAATCCAGAGGATTTATCTTTGGTATGCCTATCGCATATAATCTTAAAAAACCGTTTGTGCCGATCCGTAAGAAGGGGAAGCTTCCCTGTGAGACCGCATCTATCCAGTATGACCTGGAGTATGGGAGTGCAGAGATCGAAGTACATAAGCGTTCGATAAAACCGGGACAGAAGATCGTGATCATTGACGACTTGATGGCGACCGGAGGGACGGTGAAAGCAATGATCGAGCTGCTGGAAGGACTGGGCGGTAAGGTGGAAGGTGTTGTATGTCTGATGGAATTACAAGGACTTCATGGAAGAGATAAGCTGGACGGATACCGGGTGGAAACGGTCATCCAATATTCCGGCAAGTAGCGGCATAGCGCCGCAGGGAGAAAAAGGCGTTAAAGAGTGAGAGGAAGGGGAAAGATATGGCAGACAGCATGGGATTTCAAGAGGAACATCTGATCGAATCGAGCAAAAAACAACTGGATATAGTGGACGGCCATGCGGTGAAAGCGCCTTCGGATTATCAGAACCCGGATGAGCTTTTTCACAGCCTGATTGAACGTATCAAAAAATACCATCCTTCTGCAGACACGTCTATGATCGAGAAAGCATACAAGATCGCTCGGGGCGCGCACGAGGGACAGAAGAGGAAGTCAGGGGAAGAATATATTATCCATCCTCTGTGGGTAGGTATTATACTTTCGCAGCTTGAAATGGATAAGGAGACGATCGTGGCGGGGATTCTTCACGACGTGGTTGAGGATACGGTTATGTCGGATGAAGAGATCGGAGAGGAATTTGGAGATGAAGTAGCTCTGCTGGTCGATGGAGTCACTAAGCTGGGGAGCCTTTCTTATTCATCTGATAAACTAGAGGTTCAGGCAGAGAATCTGCGGAAAATGTTTCTTGCTATGGCAAAGGACATCCGGGTCATTATTATCAAACTTGCCGACAGGCTGCACAATATGCGTACGCTTCAGTATATGCGGCCTGAGAAGCAAAAGGAAATAGCAAAAGAAACCATGGATATTTATGCACCGATTGCCCAGAGACTTGGTATCTCGCGTATCAAGACGGAGTTGGACGACTTGGCGCTTAAATATTCTCAGCCGGAAGTATTTCAGGATCTGGTAAGGCAGATCAATGAGCGGCAGACAGAGCGGGAAGAGTTCGTCCGTCAGATCGTGGACGAGGTGAGCAGTCATATGCAGCACGCCAATATC
>CAMNWW010000091.1 GCA_946566415.1 uncultured Lachnospiraceae bacterium
ACGCTTGCATGTAAGCAGACATGGGCTTCCCGAAACTGCCCGAATCAGGCAACCCACCCTTAAATGAGCAAAACAGGAGCAGCTTTTTTTGCTGCGACTGCCAGCAAGCTGGCAGGTTTTGCGAATTTTGTGGGGTGGGCTGCCGTGAATCGCAATTTCAACCGCACAGGTGGAATTTTTTCACTTCCATATCCGCAGCCTCGATTCAATCAGCCGTCTTTTCTGGCGCTGTACTTAACGATAAACAGCTCCACTGAAAGCACGTCCTGCATTTTCCCGGTCTTGACATTTTCCTCCGTCTCTACTCCAGCCTCCACAATGCTGCGCAGCTCTTTTGCGGAAAACGCCCTCGCCTGCGCCCGGTATTTCCCCACAAGAAAGGGCATGATCCCTACCTTGTACGCCAGCTCTTTCGGAGGAAGCCCCAGCCGTTCCAGCTCTTTGACCTCCATCAAAATGCGGAACTGTCTTGTCATCAGATACAAAATCCGCATAGGAGGTTCTTTGAGCGCAAGCAGGTCGTAATAATAGTCAAGTGCCTTCTTCTGTTCCCGGCTTGCAACCGCGTCTACCATATCAAATATATGATTTGTTATCCTTGTCGTACAGATTTCTTCTATATCTTCCTCGGTTATCTTATCCCGGAACATACAGTAGCAGAACAGCTTTTCCATCTCCCGCAGGATATTCTCCATGTCGTCCCCTGACTTTTCGAGAAGAAACCTCGCCGCCGGCTCGCTCATCTGCTTTTTTTCCTGCTTTGCAAGCTGCAGGATCCACCGCACAAGCGTCCGCTCGTCCTGGCGTTTCAGCTCTACTATACGTCCCTTCGCCTTCACTGCCTTATAGAGCTTTCCTCTTTTGTCCAGCTCCTCCTCCACAAAAATCATGTGCGTGCTTTCAGGCATGTCTTTAACATAGTCTGCAAGCTCGGGGGAAGCATTTTTAAAAAATCCTGTATTCTCAAGCACGATCAGGCGCGTCTCGGCAAAAAAGGGAAGTGTCTCCGCTAAGTCGACGACCTCCTTCGGGTTCGTATTTTTCCCTTCAAAATACGTATAATTCATGGTATCGCCCTCTGGTACCATTGCCTTTGCCAGACGTTCTTTGTACTGTTTCTTCAGATATCCTTCGTCTCCGCAGAGCAGATAAATCTGGCTAAATTGTCCTGTTTTCAAATCTTCATTCAGACTTTTCATGTGTTTTCCTTATGAGGTGCCGCGGATCAGCGTCCCCACCTTTTTATATCATAATTCTTTCCGTCCGTGTGCAGAATTACAGCACTCCCGTCTTTCGTATTATATAGTTTTGCGCCGACATTTGCAAGCCTTTCCAATGTATCCTTGTGGGGATGTCCGTAACGGTTCCTTTCCCCCGCGGAAATCCACGCGGCGCTTGGCGCCACGGTGCGCAGGAAGTCTTCCTGGCTAGCATTTTTCGAGCCGTGATGTCCTGCCTTTAGAATCTCATAGTTTTCCGGGAGCCGTCCTTTTCCCTGCATTTTGGCGATCCAGGCGGCAAGCATCTCTTCTCCTTCTTTTTCCAGATCGCCTGTAAAGAGTATGCCAAATTCGCCGAAGGTGACTGACAAAACCATGGAAGTCTCGTTTCCAGGTTCCCAGTTCTCTTTTTCATCCTCCTGCGGCCACAGGCAGGTAATCTGCAGGTTTTCCTCACAAAACCTCTGCCCCTGCTCCATGGTGAATACAGAGATTCCCTTCTCCCAGGCAAGTTCTGCAAGTTTTGTTAATTTCTCGTCCCAATATCCGGCTGGCGGAAGCACCAGACGGCGGATCTTTACGCCTGTCCTCTGGCGTTTAAGAAGTTCTTCTACTCCGTTTATATGATCAATGTCTCCATGCGAGACAAAGACATAATCCAGGCTTCCCACGCCCTGGGATTTAAGGAAGGGTTCCAGGCGATATTTTCCCACCTGCTTCACCGAACTGCTGCCCCCGTCGATAAGATAAGTATTACCCGCAGGCCCCCTTAGAAAAAAGCTGTCTCCCTGCCCTACGTTCAGCATGACCGCCTCCATTTCACCATGTTTCCCATGGGGAACGGCAAGAACGGTAAACGCAAGGCATACCGAAAATACCTGCGCCAGGAGCAGAAAACGTGTCCGCGTCCGTGTCTTTTGTTTCCTCTTTGATGCCTCTTCTTTCCTCGGGCCTTCCGCGCAGGAACGGCGCAGGTACGTGCGCAGCGCCAAAAGAACACAGACAAAAAGCGCATAAATCGCGAGCCGCACGAAAGAGGGCTTTCCCGCCACCCATCTTGCACCGGGAAGGGAAAGTACGATACCGCTCCCCCATTCATAGAACCGAAGCCCCAGCGCCGCCGCTCCAAAGGAAGCTTTCGCAGCCCCCTTCAACACTGCTGTCAGAGGCGCGCATATCTGCCACAAAACACTTCCATCCAGCAGTACGCCCATCTGATTGAGGAAGATTCCCGCCATCCCGCATGCGAAGATCCCCCCTGCCATGGGAATGGCAACGAGATTCCATACCATTGAATACACACATGTCTCATAATAATAGTAGAACTGTACCGGCAGCACAGTAAGCTGCATCGCAGTTGACATCTTAAGCGGCCCCTTGTCTTTCTTTTTCTTTCCCCACAAAATAGGCATTGTCAGATAGATTCCAAGAACAGCCCCAAAGGACAATAGGAAACCTGCGTCAAAAAGCCATAAAGGATTCTGTGCCAGAATACAAAGCGCCGCTGCGCTAAGTGCGGTAAGTCCGTCATACTCCTGGCCGCAAAGCGCCGCGCCCATACGCAGAAGAAACATCACGCATGCCCGAACAGCGGATATACTTGCGCCGCTTAAGATAACATAAAGGCATAAGATGAGACTTCCCGCAAGGGCTGAGGGCCAAGTCGGGGCGCCTGCTTTTCTTAAGCAAGAATAAATTCCCCTTCCAAGAAAGGAGACGTGGAGGCCGGAGATGGCCAGCAAATGCCCGATTCCGCTTTGCCTGTACTCCTCAAGCAGCTCCTCGTCTGCATAAGAACGTTCTCCAAGGAGCATGGAGCATAAGATTCCTCCTTGCCTCTCTCCTGCATAGCCGCGCGCCGTCTTTACCATATGCGCGCGCAGCCGCCACAGACTTTCCTTTAGGGAATCCATTATTCCGGACGTTCCCGCATCCCTTTCCCTGATTCTGCCTTCCCACAGCGCCGCATGGATATTTTGTTTTATATAATAAAATTTCTGATTAAAATTCCCCGGATTCGGGGATTCCTGAAAAAAACCGACGGTTCCGCTCACAGTGACTTGTTCCCCGATCCTCGGGATCTGCCCGCTTGCGCCCTTATGGATGTCGTCTTCCGATAAATAGACTATCAGACGTTCTTTTATATTTTCCTGTGATATATCCTTGTCTTCAATCCGAATGCCGTCTAGATACAGGATATTTTTATCCTTACTCACAGCTTTCTTATAAACTATGCCGCTTAACTCTGCCTCCTCTCCTTCCTTCAGCACCTTCTCGCACGCCGACGTTCCCTGCGCCGGAAAAAAGTGTGCGCCGTCGATATACTGCAGAAGGCAGATTCCCATAACGGCTGCCAGGCACAGACGGCAGAGAATACGCTTTCCCCGCCGCGCGCCGGATTTCTTTTGTTTTTTTATTTTCACTCGGCTAATTTTCCTCCACAATATCTAAATCCCTGCTCAGAGGTTCGCCCAGCTCTACACTTTCCAAATAGGTCAGATCGCTCTCCCCGTTAATCGCAATCTGTACTTTACTGACTGATCCGCTCTCAGTCACAGAATTTACAATAGAATAAATCACGATTTCCGGCATGACACCGGGAGTAATATTTTTCAGGCCCTCGTCAAAATTCAGGTAGCAGACCCCGTCTCGTATAGACACGCCGAGCAGCTTCGTCCCCTTCGGGATCACTGCGTGATGCCCCTCCTGGTACGGTCCTTTCATCAGCTTCTCCACAATGACCTTCTCCGTAAGATGGCTTGTATTGAATCGGACGCTGACATTCTCCACCGCAAGCTTATCGCCGTTCTCTCCCGCAAAATACAAGGTCAGATTCATGACCTCATAGGAATTGATAGAAGATCCTGTGTTCGCCACAAAATCCTCCGACTGCATATAACCGTACTCACGTCCATCCCGATTCACAAGAGGCTCTCCCTCCACATAGAACGCTACCAGAATCACGCCTTCAATCTGAGTCAGCGAGCGCACCAGAGCGGCGCGGCACAGGGTTTCCCGCACCACGTCCATATCCCGGTAAGCAGCGTTGAAATACAGTTCCAGTTTCTCATCTCCGATAACATAATCCTCAATGACGACCCCCTCCGGTATGGCAGGCTGCTCTTCGATCTCTTCTTTATTCTTCTGAAGGGCAGCCAGCATATCGGGCACTGCTTTCTCCGTATTTTTCATCTCGCCTTTGTATTCTGCTTCCACAAGAGCCGTCACATCCTGATTAACGTAATAAATCTTATAAGGCGATTCAGAGGCGTCCTCTTTTTTCCCGCATCCTGCCGCTTGCGCCAAAATGCAGGCCACAAGCACGATCACGCTCCATCTTTTCCTTAATCCTTTCATTACCTTATTCCTTTCATTGCCGTCAGGCAGACGCCGTTATTTTGTAATATAAGTCAGCGGGATCCGAACGGTAAACGTCGTCCCCTCTCCCGGCTCGCTGTAAACTTTGATCGCGCCGCGGTGCATGATGACTGCATTCCTGGCGATCGATAGTCCCAGTCCTGTTCCGCCGATCTCCCGGGAATGCGACTTGTCCACCCGGTAAAACCTCTCGAAAATATGCTCGGTATCTTCTTTTGGAATTCCGATTCCCGTATCCGCGACCTTCAGATAAAAATACTTATGATCTGCGTTCAGAGCGACTTGGACCGATCCATCATCTTTATTATACTTGATTGCATTTTCCACCAGGTTTGTCACTGCCAAAGTCAGCTTCACATCGTCCACCTCAGCCATGACCGGCCGGAAGCTCTCGAATACCAGCTCGATATTCCGCTTTTTGGCAAGGGGACGGAGCCGTTTCAGAATACGCTCCACTAAGTCATTAATATTCTGTAGCCCGATATGCAGGTTCGACCCCTTTTTATCCAGCTTTACAAGCTCCAGGAGATCGTTGATGATCTTATTTTCCCGCTCAATCTCCTCCGACAGATCCCCCATAAACTCCTGATAGAGCTCCACCGGGGCATCCGGCTGCGCCAAAAGCGAGTCGGCAAGTACTTTCATGGAAGTAAGAGGCGTCTTTAATTCATGGGATACATTTGCCACAAACTCCTCACGGGACGCGTCCAGCATCCTGTAACGGTCCCAGAGCTTATTAAATGCGTCTGAAATTTCCTTCGTCTCATTATATGCATTCTCATGCAGGTAATTATCCCGGTAACCGCCTTCCATCTCCTGAATAGAGCGGCTCATCCGATTCAACGGATAGACTAGAAGTTTTCCGATAAAGACAGCAAGAATAATGCAAACCACACTTATGGTGGCGGCCGCCGTCTCCGCCCTGGACTCTAGTATCTGGACGTTATCCCGAATAGAATCGGTGGAAACGCTGACGAGCATCATGCCCAGCACCGTCTTCCCATCCTCGCTCTTTACCGGGGTCGCCACCTCAATATAGCGGTTCACTTCATCATATCGGCTGACCTGTTCGCCGCGGAAACATTTTACCACATCCTCAGAGATGATTGTTTTTCCCTCCTGGAGGTTGTATGTATCCCTGACGATGCGGAACTCGTCGTCGATCACAACAATTCTTCCATTATAAGTATTAGATAACTGGGACAATTCTGCATTGATGACTTCCGAATCTGTATCTTCAAGAAAATTAGAACTGATCAGCTGATTGCTGAGAATCGTACACTGGTTCTGAATCTCTGCCGTGCGCACTGAAACAGTTCTTTGTGTATAACTATCCAGGACCACACCCTTCATGAATAAGCATGAAAGGACCGTGCATACACTAAGAAGCAGCACAATGCGCACCTGCAGGCTCTTTATAAATTTTGGTACAATGTTCCTTTTAACCCCTAAAATAATAACCAACTCCCCACTTCGTATAGACATATTTCGGGTCGCTTGGATTCACCTCGATCTTCTCCCTCAGACGGCGGATATGTACGTCGACCGTCCTCGCATCTCCCGGATACTCATAGCCCCACACGATATTCAAAAGACTCTCCCTGCTGTAGACCTTGTTCGGGTTCATGGCAAGAAGTTCCAGAAGATCGAATTCCTTTGCCGTCAAATTCAGCTCCCTCTCCCCGGAAAAGACGCGGCGGCTCTCGCAGTTGATGCGCAGATCCCCCTTCACAATCTCTTTGCCCGACGACAAATTGTTTTCCTTCCGTCCTGTCCGCCGCATGATCGCCTTGATCCTGGCTTTGACTTCCAGTATGTTAAAGGGCTTGGTTATGTAGTCGTCCGCACCGTATTCCAGGCCCAGGATCTTATCCATATCTTCCCCTTTTGCAGTAAGCATTACGATCGGAACATTAGAAAAATCCCGAATCTGCCTGCACACCTCGAACCCGTCGTACTTGGGGAGCATCACATCCAGAAGGATGATGTCATACTCTTTCCTTTTCGCCATCTCCAGCGCCTCTTCCCCGTCGTACGCACAATCCACTTCCATATCGTCCTGCTCCAGGCTGAACCGGATCCCTTTCACGATTAATTTTTCGTCGTCCACTACCAATACTTTTCTGCCCATGCTGTCCTTGTCCCCTTAAGCCTATACTGTCAGCCGGTCTTTGATCCGGCTGTAGATTCCTTCCTTGATTCCCTCTATCTTCTGGATGTCCTCTATTCTCTCGAACCTTCCGTGCTCCTTGCGGTAAGCTAGGATCGCCTCTGCCCGGGACTCGCCGATACCGCTAAGGCTCATCAGCTCTGCTATTCCGGCCGTATTTAAGTTCACCTTGCCGTCTTCTGCCGCTGTGGAAACCAGGCTTTCGCCGCCTTCTTGCTGTATTCCCGAAGTCTCCATCTCCTTCGCCTCTTCCTCGGACGGCACATACACTTTCTGTCCGTCTGAAAGGCGCGCCGCCTGGTTCAGATACTCCTTCGCCGCCTGCTCCGACATGCCGCCTGCCGCAAGAATGGCGTCCTTTACCCGGCTCCCTTCCGGAAGCTCATAGACGCCGGGCGAGGCGACCTTACCACATATATAGACGTATATGCCGCCCGGCGCGTCCTCCGCCGATACAGTATCCTTCTTTTCCTCCGGTGTCTCCTTAGCCGTGTCCGTCTCGTTTTCACCCACATGCAAGTCGTCCTCTGAGACGCTGGAAAACGCCTCTTCTGATGTGTCCTGCGAACTTTGAGAGCTGTGCGAGTCCAGTGAGTCCTGACTTCGGCATCCCGCGGACATCGCGGATATCACGCTCAGACATCCAATCACTAAAATCACATTCACAAACCTTCGTCTTTTCTGCCTCATACATCCTCCGTTTCCGTGCAAAATACGACCTCTCGATGTTTACTGCCGCCATCCGGCTAAAATCAGAGTATGATTGACACTAAGACAAGATTATTGTAACGAATTTTTAAGAAAAACACAACCGCTATTTTCTACTTCCATTGGAAAATCGCCACGCCGATGAGCGCAATCACCATTCCGCCCACTTTCCTCCATTCCAGCGGCTCTTTGTCTACACCAAACAGCCCCAGAAGTTCAATGACATACGCCACAATGAGCTGGGCTATCACGATGAGGAGCGCTGCTTTTGCAGGTCCGAGCTGCTCCATGCTTTTAATGACAGTCCATGTGATCCCGGCTCCGATCACCCCTCCCAGCAGTACATATTTCGGCTCTACCCTGGCGATGGAGGTTACGTCGTCCCTCCCCATGATAAGCCACATCAAAGCACAGAGCGCAAACGCGCTGAGCTGCACCCACGCATTGCTCACCCACATGCCTGTCGTTTTCGTCACCTGGGTATTAAATACCCCCTGCACACTCATAAGCGCCCCGGAAATCAGGGCAATCAAAAATCCGGTCATCGTAAAGCATACCTCCAAAATCCTTTTCCTAAAAGTATACCCTGACAGCCGGATATTCATACCAAAATGTATTGATATCGCTAACCTTCATTGTATATTTTCTTCCGCTATGCTATTATATT
>CAMNWW010000092.1 GCA_946566415.1 uncultured Lachnospiraceae bacterium
CCTGCCTTGCTTTTTCAGCGCCTGGACAAACTGTCGTTTTTGTTCCGGCACCACGCGTCCAAACACGGTATATTCTAGCACCGCTCCCTCGACATCCTCCTGTGTCCGCAAGGTTCCCGCATCTACATAACGCTCCGCGTTTTTTATTCCCGCCTGCTTCGCCGTCTCGGATACCGTCAGAGGATTGTCTCCTGAAATAACCTTGATATCTACATTCTGTTCTGCAAAATAGCGAAACGTATCCGGAGCCTCTTTTCTCACCTTATTCAACAGAAGAAGGTAGGCGAGCGGCGTTACACGCCCGATAAGCGGCTTCCCGTCCGGTATGCCCTCATAAAGTCCAAATACCAAAACCCGGTAACCCTTCGCTGTAAACGGCTCGATTCTGTCCTGATACTTCGCATAATCCCCTCTCAGCACAAATTCGGGAGCTCCCAGAACATAGGAAACGCCGCCAAAAACAGCTCCGCTGTATTTTACAGTAGAGGAAAATGGAATGACCGCATCCGGCGTTTCTGCCGAATACTGCACAAAATATTCCTTAAGCGCCCGCATCGTACTGTTGTCCGCATCCATGGCCCGCATAAAATCACTGAGCATCGGAAGGAAAGGCTTCATCGTCTTTTCATCGTAAGACCGCGCTTTCACTACTTTGCTCACGCACATACTGTCTTCCGTGATCGTACCTGTCTTGTCCACACAGAGCACATTGACACGAGCCAGAGTCTCAATACTTTTCATGTCATGAAGCAGCACTTTTTTAGAGGCAAGCCGCATAGCGCTGACCGCCAGCGCAACGCTTGCCAGAAGATACAGTCCCTCTGGAATCATTCCGATGACCGCCGCTACCATTGCCACAATGCTTTCCCGAAAAGTTCCATCGTTGAAATAAAAGCCCTGCACAAACAGCACGATACCGATCGGAATCAGAGCGATTCCCACCATTTTCACCAATTTATCCAGCGAACGAATCATCTCCGACTGTTCGCCCTGAGGCATCGCTTTTGCCTCCAGCGTCAGCCTGGATATGTAGGAATCCGCCCCTACCTGCTCCAATCTGGCATGACATTTACCGGAAATCACAAAACTCCCGGACATCAGATGGTCCCCTCTTCGCTTTGTGATCTCGTCCGACTCCCCGGTAAGCAAGGATTCATTGACCTGCACTTCCCCCTCTTCCACTACCGCGTCGGCACAGATCTGGTTTCCCGCGCGGAACACCACAATATCGTCGATGACCAAGTCTTCCGCGTTGATTTCCCGCATCTTTCCCTCGCGTACTACTTCCGCCCGGGGCGCGTTCAGCATACTGAGTTTCTCCAGCGCCCTTTTTGACCGGATCTCCTGTATAATGCCGATCATAGTATTCCCTATGATAACCGGCAGGAACGTCAGGTTCCGCGGCGACCCTGCCAATACAAGAAGGATAGCCAGCACAAGAAAAATCAAGTTAAAATACGTAAAAACATTGTTGTGGATGATTTCGCCAGTTGTAAGCGCCGGAGAATCTACCTCTTCATTCATCCACCCGTTTTGTTCCCTCTCAAGAACCTGCCGGGCTGAAAGACCCTCCCGGTAATCCGGGCATACCCTGGTAATAGGAAGCCGTCCGCCTTCTTTCTTCGTATCCCAGTATTCATTTCCAGACCTTGACCCAGTACCTTCTTCTGGTTTCGTCTGTCTAAGTCTCATCGTACATCCTCTTTCTTATTCTTCCCATGGAATCGACAAATTCTCCGTTCTTCCATCTCTTTGCATCAGTTCCCTGACCGCATCCTTCGCCTTTTTTCCTTCAAAAAGAACCTCGTTTACCGCATCGACAATTGGCATGGATACATCATATTTCTCTGCGAGCTTTTTCGCCGCCTTTGCAGAATATACGCCTTCCACCACCATCTTGACCTCATCCATAGCTTCCTGCATTGTTTTTCCCTGACCTATCAGGTATCCTGCTTTCCGGTTCCGGCTGTGGACGCTGGCGCAGGTTACGATCAGATCCCCGATTCCCGTAAGACCGCTGAACGACTCTATCTTTCCGCCCATCTTTACTCCCAGCCTTGCAATCTCCGCAATTCCTCTGGTGATGAGCGCCGCCTTGGTATTGTCCCCATATCCAAGCCCGTCCGCTACTCCGGCGGCAAGCGCGATCACGTTCTTTAAAGAACCTCCCAGCTCAATCCCTAAAATATCCGGACTTGTATAGACTCGGAATACTTCACTCATGAAAATCTTCTGCAGGTACTCTGCCGTCGCCTTGCGCCTGGCTCCGACAACCACCGTTGTAGGAAGCCCTCTTCCTACTTCCTCCGCATGGCTCGGGCCAGAAAGAACCGCCACGTCCGCCTGTGGGATCTCCTCTTCAATCTGCTCTGACAAAGTCATCAAAGTCGTCTCCTCGATTCCCTTTGCCACATTCACAAGAAGCTGGTCCTTCTCTACATAGGGCGCCATAGAGCGCGCCGTACTCCTGGTAAACGGAGAGGGAACTGCGAGGATTACCACATCCTTCCCTATAATCCCATCTTGTATCTCTGTTGTAAAATCGATCCCCTCCGGAATCTTTACGCCCGGAAGCTTTGCAGAATGTTCCCGTTTCGTGGAAAGCATCTCTACCTCCGACGGGTCGATCGACCACACTGTCACCTTGTGTCCGTTCTTATTTAAAAGAAGCGCCAAAGCCGTACCCCAACTGCCTGCACCCATAATTCCGATCTGTGTCATATTCATTCACTCCTTCTTTTTTGCTCCAATCTTATTTTCCGTTCCCTCCCGGAGGCGTTTAATATTTGCCCGGTGCTGGAAAAATGCGGAAAAAACAAACAACAGCCCTACTCCGTACATCTCGAGCAGCCGTATCTGTGACATTCCAAATTCCCCCATCTGTCCCGCCACAATGATCTCCGCTAAAAACAAAGCCGTTACAGTCAAGGACCCCAGGGATACATAGCGGGTAACCGCAACGATCACTACGAACACAAACAGACAGAGCGCCGCCATCCTGACATCCGTCGCCAGCATCATTCCTGCCGTTGCCGCAATCCCTTTTCCTCCCTTAAACCTCAGATAAAAAGGATAATTGTGCCCCAAAACAGCGCCGAATCCCGCGTACAGGGAAAGAAGCGGCAGAATATCTCCGTAGGAAGACCGAAACAGCAGGCGAACAACCGCCACGGCTGCCACACATTTAAAACAGTCTCCCAGAAGAGTAATAATACCCGCTTTTATGCCAAGCGTCCGCAGCGCATTCGTCGATCCCGCGTTCCCGCTTCCATACTCGCGTATGTCGATTCCCTTCATTTTCCCGTACAGATAGCCTGTCTGAAACAGACCGAACCCATATCCGATTGCCAAACAAATCAGTCGTTCCATCTTAACGATCCTTCTCCTTTCTTCCCCGGACGAAAAATCTCAATGATGTTCCCTGAAAACCGAAAGCCTCCCGTATTTTGTTTTCCAGATACCGCAGATATGAAAAATGCATCAGTTCTTTATCATTCACAAAAATCACAAAAGTCGGCGGTTTTACCGACGTCTGGGTAATATAGTAAATCTTAAGCCGTTTTCCTTTGTCCGACGGCGGCTGCTGCATCACCACGGCCTCGGCCACAATTTCATTTAAAACTCCGGTCGCCACACGGAGCGTCTGGCTGGCAATGACGGTGTCGATGACATCATACAGCTTCATGAGCCGCTGGCCTGTCTTTGCGGAAACATACATGATCTCTGCATAGGGCATAAACGACAGGATCATCCTGATCTGGTGTTCATATTCCTTTACCGTCTTCGTCTCCTTCTCGATGGCATCCCATTTGTTTACCACAATGATAATTCCTTTGCCCCTGTCGTGCGCAATTCCGGCGATCTTTGCGTCCTGCTCGGTCACGCCTGAGACGGCGTCGATCACCAAAAGCACCACGTCCGCCCTCTCCACGGCGGTTACCGTGCGGATAATGCTGTAGCGTTCCAATTCTTCCTTTACCTTACTCTTCCGCCTTAGCCCTGCCGTGTCGATAAAAACATATTCCTGCCCGTTATGCACCACATCCGTGTCTATAGCGTCCCGTGTCGTTCCCGCGATATCAGATACGATCACCCTCTCCTCGCCAAGAAGTCGGTTAATGATCGAGGATTTTCCCACGTTCGGTTTCCCTACGATGGCAATCCTTGGACGGTCGTCCTCCTCCTCTTCTTCTCCCCCCTTCGGGAGATGGGAAAGAACCATATCCAGCATATCCCCGATGCCGATCTTCCCCGACGCCGAAACAGGTATCGGCTCCCCGATCCCAAGATTATAAAACTCATAGACATCCGGCATCATTTTCTTATATTCATCAACCTTGTTGACCACAAGAACGACGGGCTTATGGGATCTGCGCAGCATATCCGCCACCTTCGAGTCCGAATCCACCAATCCCTGACGTACATCCGTCATAAATATGATCACATCCGCCGTATCAATGGCGATCTGTGCCTGCTCTCTCATACGTGAAAGGATCACATCGTCGCTCTCCGGTTCGATCCCCCCGGTGTCGATCAAGGTGAATTCCCTGTCAAGCCAGGTAACGTCGGCATAAATCCGATCTCTTGTTACGCCCGGCGTGTCTTTTACAATCGCTATCTTTTCTCCTGCCAATACGTTAAAGAGCGTCGATTTCCCCACATTGGGACGCCCTACGATGGCTACCACTGGTTTACTCATAATTTGATTCCTCCGTCTGCTGCAGTACTGCTTCGATAAAATCACCGCCTTTAGAGCCTACGATTTGAACCCGCACGTTTAAGATACGGGACAGCTCCTCTACCGTCATATCATCTAAAAACACTTCTTCCCCGCTCCGCAGCATATTGCAGGGAAGGAGAAGCACATCTCCTAATTCTTTACCTTTAAGCTGTGCCATAAGATCCTGGCCGGTCAGAAGCCCCGCCACGGTTATCCTCTCTCCAAAAAAATCATTTCGGATCTCATAAAGCTTTGCTTTAAGATTTGGATATTTCTCCTTAAGCCTTTCGAGCATCTGTTTCAAATAAGGATAAGCAAGCTTTGCCGTCGCCAATGATACACTGACATTCCGGCCGTCCCCCCGTTTGCCGGCATAAGCCGCATCGAACTCATCCAGCAGAAGCCGCACCATCCCCACGCCGTTTTCAAGCTGCATATAGCCGTCGTACCGCTCCTCCTCCGGTATTTCTTCCCCAGCCAGAATATACCATTCG
Source organism: uncultured Lachnospiraceae bacterium (assembly GCA_946566415.1). Taxonomy (GTDB): domain Bacteria; phylum Bacillota; class Clostridia; order Lachnospirales; family Lachnospiraceae; genus Allocoprococcus. The sequence goes on from CAMNWW010000092.1 coordinate 5,215, forward strand.
TCTCCGGCATGAATGAAATGTGTCCTGTATTTTTCATAGAAATAATCCTGCCATCGACGAATGGCGTTGAGCACTTCTTGTGCATCCTCCTTGGTAAAAGGTTCCAAAGGATAAAGCCCTTCCCGATACTTCGTAAGTCCCACCGGCACTACAGAAACACTCTGAAGATTCGGAATCCATTTTTCCATATCACGGATAGTCCTCGTAAGTTCGCCGCCGTCATTGATTCCCTTACACAGTACAATCTGACCGTTCATGACGACCCCGCCGTCATACAATTCCTGAATCTTGTCCAGCGCCTCCCCTGCAAAACGATTGTGGAGCATCCTGCAGCGAAGCTCGGGATTCGTGGTATGGATCGACACATTAATCGGCTCCAAATGGTACTCGATAATACGCCGGATATCATGTTCGCTCATATTTGTCAATGTGACATAATTACCTTGCAGGAATGAAAGCCTGGAATCATCATCCTTAAAGTACAGACTTTCTCTCATCCCTTTCGGCATCTGGTCGATAAAGCAAAACATGCATTTGTTCCGGCAGGAGCGGTACGCGTCCATCAGCCCCTCCTCAAACACAAGCCCCAGATCTTCATCGTATTCTTTTTCGATTTCTATCTCCCACTCCTCACCGTCCGGTTTACGGATAAGAAGCGTCAATTCTTCGTCATTTGTATAATACTGGTAGTCAAACACATCTTCTATCACATGACCGCTTATGCCAAGAAGCACATCCCCTGGCCTGATCTCCACTTCCCATGCGATACTTCCTTCCTCTACCTTGTCCACAATATGCTCATGATTCATATTTGCCTGTATGCTCCCCACTTTCCTTTTCTTTCCTATCATACTAGATTTCCGGAAAAAAAGCAATTTTTTGACCGCGGTTTCTTGCTAAGGATTCCAAATAATGTTATGATGCAAGAGGCAAACGCACATAGCGTAAAGCAGTCCCGCAGCATCATACGGCTCAAAAAGAGCAAAACCTTGCACAACAATGTCAGGAGGCACCTATGACAAACATTGAACTTATGGAACAGGCCCTGCCTGTGGCACCTTTAAAGATCCTAGCGCTCAAAAGCTGTGAATCACTGGCGCAGAAAGTGGATCAGTACATCGTATCATTCCGAAAGGATTCTCTGCATGGCTTTCTGGATCCGGTTATTTATTCCTCTTATGAGGCTGATACATATTTGGCAGAAAATTCATGCCCCCGTTTCGGCAGTGGAGAAGCAAAAGGTCTTATCGGAGAAAGTATCCGTGGAAAAGATCTGTTTATCATGGTTGACGTATGCAACCACAGCCTAACCTATACGGTGAACGGTCATATAAATCACATGTCGCCGGACGACCATTACCAGGATCTAAAGCGTATCATATCCGCTTCCACCGGGAAAGCGCACCGTGTCAATGTCATTATGCCGTTCCTTTACGAGAGCCGCCAGCATAAGCGGACACAGCGTGAATCATTGGACTGTGCGCTGGCGCTGGAGGAATTAAAAACAATGGGCGTCTCCAATATCATTACGTTTGACGCTCATGACCCAAGAGTGCAGAACGCGATTCCCTTAAGCGGATTTGAAAATTTTACACCTGCCTATCAGTTTATGAAGGCGCTGCTTAGGGCTGAACCGGATCTTAAGACAGACAAAGAACACCTGATGATCATAAGTCCAGACGAGGGGGCTATGGCGAGAGCCGTCTACTTTTCTAATGTCCTGGGCGTTGATATGGGAATGTTTTATAAACGGCGCGACTATTCTACCGTTGTAGACGGCAAGAATCCAATCGTTGCACACGAATTTCTTGGCGACGAAGTGCGCGGCAAAACGGTCATTATCATGGATGATATGATCTCTTCTGGGGAAAGTATTCTGGATGTGACCCGTCAGCTTAAGGAACGGGGCGCCGACCGTGTCTTCATCTGTACTACCTTTGGGCTGTTCACTGATGGGCTGGAACAATTTGACGAGTACTATGAAAAGGGATATTTAGACAGGCTCATCACTACGAACCTTACCTATCTCCCTCCAGAACTCTACGATAAACCTTATTTTGTAAAAGCAGAAATGAGTAAATTCCTTGCCCTCATCATTGATTCCCTGAACCATGACCTTCCTATCAGCTCTGTGCTGAGCCCGACGGACAAGATTCATGAGCTACTGGAAAAAAGACATGGGTAAAAAAATTGCTTAATAAGAAAAACGAAAAATACGAAAAAACAAGAAAAAGAACGTGGATCATTATAACAGTCATCTTTCTTTTTGCTATACTGTTGTTTCCCAATGTTTCCCAAATAAAAGACGGCGGAAGCGTTGAATATCATGCCGTTTTATATCAGGTCGTCAAATGGCACCGCTATGAAGGAAAGCAGAATTTTGATAAAAACAGACCGATCTACTATGACGGGACGGAGATTAAGATATTAGGGATTACTGTGTATAATAATGCAGAAAATATGGTGTATATGTACTGCGAGTGAACATAGCTCTGTCCCTAAAATTAAATTTTATGTGACGATTCGACATAAATCGATAGAAATCGACATCGACAAATTAGAGTAAATCTTGTAAAATAGCATTAAGAGCTGCCAGATAATGGGAAACTCATATTAAGATAACAACCTTTTCTTCAAAGGACAATTCATATACTTATAATAGATATGTTATCAAAGTAACTTGCAGATTTATAGGACACAACTCAGCGGAGAGGACGGTGAAACAATGCTGGAATATAAGGATTTAGAAATGATTGCAGAAATCGTTGAAAGATCCGTAAAACCAATCAAAGATGATGTATCTGCCTTGAAGACTGATGTATCTGTTTTGAAAACGGATGTATCTGCTCTAAAAACGGATGTATCTGCTCTAAAAACGGATGTAT
>CAMNWW010000093.1 GCA_946566415.1 uncultured Lachnospiraceae bacterium
AAGCGCCATGCCCTTCATACTTAAAAGGGAGAGCCGCAAGACCCTCCCTTCTATTATAAATTACCTATATCTTCTTCTCTCTTTTTCCGCCATAAAAACCATAACGCCCATGCTGGTCACAAGCAAAACGATCCACAATACCATGTGGTTGTTATCTCCGGTCGGCGCTGCCGCGTCTCCCCTGTTTTGACCTGATGTATTCGTATTTCCTGTCGACGTTCCTGAATTGCCTCCCTGACCGCCTGACTGATTATTGCCGGAACTGCCGGGCTTATTATTGCCTGAGTCACCAGGCTTTTCTTGCGGTGCCGTAATGGTAAATGTTTTGGAAATCGTGCCGGCGTAATCTCCGATACCGGTTATCACCGCCGTGGCTGTTCCTACTTCTACATTATTATTATACTCTACAGTGAAATCCGTACCTTCCTTAAGACCGTCGATCGTTACCTGCGGTCTTAGCGGCTGCCCTGTGTAAACGGCTGTTTCAAAGGATAACTTAAGCGCATTCTGATAGTCGTTAATGTCCTTTTTTGCCTCAACAAGTACAACTTTATATGTGTCGTCCAGCAGGTCTTTATGCGCCGGATTCATTGTCGTAAGCTCTACAACATGCGATCCATCTTTACCGCTGTTATTAAGGAAAGGATTTTCCCCGATTGATTTAATACTGTTCGGCAGATGAACGCTCTCCAGAAGCCCTTCCTTAAATGCATGTCTCCCAATAGATTCAACGCCTTCTTCAAGCACAAGGCTCTTAAGCGTCGTTGCCTTGTATGTGCCTTCAAATGCGGATTCCCCGATTTCTTTGACATTACCCGGAATCACAAGGCTTGTCAGATGATGCAGGTGGAACGCCTTCCTTCCGATCTTTTCTACAGACTTCGGAATGGTAAGGGTCGTAAGTCTCGCGCCGGCGAACGCAGTGTCTCCGATCTCTGTAACAGTATCTGGAATCGTGATGCTGCTCAGCCTGATATTCATAGAGAATGCGCCGGATGGAATCTTCGTAACTCCTGCGGAGAGTTTTAACTCTGTAATATCATTTGTGGCAAATGCACCGTCTCCAAGCTCTGTTACTGTATCCGGAAGCTGTACTTTCGTCAGCTGATTTCCATAAAACGCCCTCTCTCCAATGGTCTGAACGCCTGCCGCACCTGCATCCCTGACCAAAGTCTCATTGAAAACAACCTCTGTAAGAGCATTCTGGGCAAACGCTTCGCCGCCGATCCTCTTCATTTTTTCTGGATATACGACAGATGTCATTCCATTTGGCGACTCAATTCCAAATTTGGTAATCGTAATTTCCTCATCCGGAATCTTGAACGCTCCGTCGCCTACCGCAACAATATCCGCACCGCCCGGAGTCTGATCCGGAAGTACCAGGGCTTTCAGCGTTTTTCTCTTTGTCTGGCCGCTCTCGGACCATCCTGTGATGGTTCCGGATGCCTCGTCATAGGTGAAGTCCTCCGCCGTCCATCCCGTTCCTACAAGTTTGTCGTAAACAACAATGTGTGAATTCTTATTCGCAAACTCTGTGTTGAACGCTTCCACTTTCGATGGATCTGTAACCTTGACTTTGACGATCGGATCCGCCGGCTTCTTTTACTTTTAGCCGGTATTTTGGGTATATGGCTGTTTACCTTGCAGTCAGATTTGCTTTTATACTGGCTGTTCGGAATTGGATTTGGCTTTATTCTGCAGCGGTTTTGGATATGTTTTGTCTCGGCGGCCAGCGATCCTGTCATCATGGGCTCCACAGAACGCTTTCGCTCCATCCTGATTGGTATTTTAGTCGCTTCATGCGGAATTACAATCATAAAATATCTGTCAGGCGGTTCTCTTTATATGCTGGGGGTTTCTGCGGTCAGTCTGCCGCTTGCGATAGGCGCCTTCCTATTCGGTTTCGGAATGATTCTAGCGGGATGCTGTTCGTCTGGCGTATTCGTCCGGATGGCGGAAGGTTATACGGTTCATATTCTAACTTTTATATGCATTCTCATCGGCTATCTGACCGCGAACAGCCACTACCAAGCGCTTTGGGCGCCTTTTGTAGCTAAGGGTCCTATGATCTTTCTCCCGGAAAAATTCGGGTGGGCAGGCGGCGTAGGCATACATATCGCCCTTATTCTGCTTTTATATTTGGCCGCCCGGAAATATGAACAACGGAGCGCCCCTTCTGATAATACGATTTACTTAAAAGGCGCTGTTCTCCTTGCACTTTTGAGTATTGTACATGTTCTCGTATTGAAAAATATTTGGTCTGTGACTGGCGCTTTCTTTTGGTTTGGCGAATGGATAAATAGCTTTTGGGAAAATACGAGTACATTGTTAACCAAAGAAAGCATATACACTGCGGCTGTTGCCCCTAATCTACGCAACCTTGGCCTATTTGCAGGTGCGTTAATCTCTGTATTGCTTAGTGCAAAATTTGCCGTCAAAAGAATACGCTCTAAGAAACAAATAGGAAAATCCATCGCAGGCGGTCTGCTTATGGGTTATGGCGCCTGTCTTGCAGGCGGCTGCAACATAAGCGCATTCTTTATGGGCGCGGCTTTCTTGTCACTATCTGCATGGGTATTTATGATTTTCCTGTTTGCAGGTGCGTTTGTAGGCGTCAAAGTATTATATAAAATGCTGTAAAAGTATAGGATGCTGATAAATTATAAACTTTTGTAAAAGACAAAGCTTTGTAGATGAGAAGGAGTAAAAGAGCTGAATATGAAAAATCCTATGAATTTTTTCTCAAATGAAAACAGTCTATATCGAATGGAACGCAAGGTAATCTCCGGGGTACTTTTATGTTTTATCGTATCCGGAATTTTCCTGCCGACCGCCAAAGCGCATCTTCCGAAAGAAGCGCCTGCAGAAGACCCGGCTCTCGAATCTTCTCTGCCAAAAGAAGATCCGAAGACAAGTAATAGCAGCAAAAAAACTGCTAAGACAAAAAATTCCATTCTCCAAGACACTGTAACTGAGATAGTAGAAATCTGGAATGAGGCAAAACTAGCCAAGCTCGAAGAGGAGACGGAAACTGCAGAAGATGCCGCTGACGCAGAAGATACTGAAACTCCGGAAAATACTGCCGATACCGGTGATTCTGTAAATAACAGCGCTGCCGTCACGCCTAAAAAAAATACGGTCGCGGATAGTTCCCATTCTGGCGGATCGCCGTCACAGAGCGCGCCTTCCGCTCCGTCAGGAGACACAAGCTCTTCCTCCTCACCTCCGCCTGCATCTACGCCGACTCCTGTGGAACAGCCGAAAGTGTGGGTGCCTCCTGTCTACAAGACAGTACATCACGACGCCATTTACGAGACCAGACGGAGCGTCGTCTGCAATTACTGCGGCGCAGCATTTGGAAGCGCCGGAGAATTTCAGGTACATAAAGATGCAAACGGCGGGTGAGCGGGTCTTCATACGACTTGCAGAACTGTAAGTGAACAAGTCCTCATTCAAGACGCCTGGGATGAGCAGGTGCTTGTATCAGAAGGATATTATAAATAGGAATAAAGAATGTGCGAAAGCACATTCTCGCCCGAGTGCGCATCCTCCTGGAAGGTTTTCATATAGGAAACTTTGTTTCCTATATGATATAAGGCGGGAGGGCATATCTTTGTCCCCCCGCCGCAATGCTCTTCTATTTCATTCCATAAATCCCCATCTGCATGTAACTATACCAAAACACTTGAACCTTACTAAATCCAAAGTTTGATCATAAAAATCCGGATAATACGGAATGGTATCATTAATTTTTTTGTCGTATTCCTCTGCCGTCATGGGAGTGGTATTATCATTAACCATATGCTTTGTCTCTTTAAAATGAATATCCTTCTTTTCGTTCCATCCTATCACAAAAGCCTATTTCAGTCAATTGCGTCTCTCACATCGATATTGATTCGATATTGCTTTTCACAGAATGCCGCTATATAATGTCACTGGGACAATATAAGCCTTTACAAACAGGGAACGAAATTATGAGCACGGTAACGATCAGGAACGCATGTCTTGAAGATGCAGGACATATTTTAGAAATCTATGGATACTATGTTGAAAATACGGCGATCACCTTTGAATATGATACGCCGACACTTGCAGAATTTCAAAATCGTATGGAAAGTACTATGAGACGGTATCCCTATCTAGTTGTTGAGGAAAACGAGAAAATCTTTGGCTATGCATACGCCGCTCCTTTTGTGGGGCGGGCCGCTTATAGCTGGTCATGCGAATTGACGATATATCTTGACCCAGCCGCGCAGAAACGCGGTCTGGGCAGAAAAATTTATGAAGAATTAGAAGAAAAGCTAAAGAAGACGGGCATTCTGAATCTGTACGCCTGTATTGCTTATCCAGAAACGGAAGATGAATATCTCACCAAAAACAGCGCCGAATTCCATGCCCATCTGGGATTTTCAAAAATCGGAGAATTCCACAAATGCGGCTATAAATTTGGCCGCTGGTACAATATGATTTGGATGGAAAAGATCATTGGGGAGCATACGGCACCGTCTCCAATCAACTTTTATCCTTTCTAAAATAAGCAGCAATCTGCTTCATTCTGGAAGTCTGCACTACATGGAACGGACACCTCCTGTCACAATGACCGCAGGAGATACAGTCCGATGCTTTCTTCTCCAGCTTTTCGTAATGATCTGCCGCCATAGAATCCCCAGCCATCGCCAAGTCATAGTACTTATTGATCAGCCCCACGTTCAGCCCTTCAGGACAGGGCTGGCAATGGTTGCAGTATACACAGCTTCCCTCTGCTTCCTTCGGGGTAAAAGTCCCAAGAACAGAATAGTCCCGTTCTTCTAATGAAGCGTCAAAAAATCCCAGCAGCTCTTTTACATCCTCCACATTCCGAATACCAGGAAGCACTGTCAGCACTCCCGGCTTATCTAATGCATACTGGATACACTGATATGTTGTCAGCGCCCTACCGAAAGGCGATGTCTGATCCCCCAGCAGTTGTCCGCCGGAAAAGGGCTTCATCACCGAAATCCCCACTCCTTCCGCCTCGCATCTACGGTATAGCGTCATGCGTTCTTTTGTACTGCCATTGGCGTAATCTCCACGGCTGTAATCATATCCCGGATTGATTGAAAACATCATCTGATCAACCATTCCGGTATCAAGCACACTCTGCGCCAGACTGGGTGTATGGGAAGACAGTCCAATGTGACGCACTACCCCTTGCTTTTTCAGATCCAGAAGATAAGAAAGCGCTCCGCTCTCCTGATAGGCCTGCCAGTCTTTCTTTTCATCCAGACAGTGGATAAAACCGTAATCTATATAATCTGTCCTCAGGGCATTCATCTGGGCATCCACGGAACGCTTTATCACTTCCGGGTCTGTACTCCATCCGTAAGTCCCATTTTCATAGTTCGCACCAAAATGTACCTGATAGTGCATATCCTTTCTGACAGATGCAAAAGCTTTCCCGTAATAGACGAAGGTTTTTGCATCTGCAGTAGCCAGATCAGCATAGTTGATACCATGCTCATAAGCATATGTAAGCGCCCTGAGCGCTTCCGTTTCTTCTGTCGCTGCAATATAACTTGTTCCCAGACCGATCACACTGATACGGTCTTTTGTTCTCCTATGAATCCTATATTCCATTTTTATCCTCCCCAGAGTATTCTTTTATCCACTCCATGGCCCAGGCGGCAAGTTCTTTTCCTGGGACCTCCGCCGCAAACCGTTTTCCATCCATTACTTTCGCGCTCGGCGCTAAAGCCTGCATGTTTTTTCCAGAATCCCCCATCAGGCTCCCTCCAGACGTAGCAAACGGGACAACCGTCTTTCCGCTAAAATCATAAGATTCCATAAATGTATCTATAATAGACGGCTCTCTATACCACCACACTGGAAATCCGACAAATATAACGTCATACTGACTCATATTCCCTACTCTGGAACGGATCGCCGGACGGCATCCCCTGTCATTCATTTCAACAGAACTTCTGCTCTTTTTGTCCTGCCAGTCAAGATCCTCATCCGTATACGGGATTTCCGGTTCGATCCTGAAAAGTTCCGCCCCCGTTTCCTTTGCCAGACGCTCCGCTACTTTTTTAGTTACTCCGCTTGCACTAAAATACGCTGTTAATGCTTTGCCCATTGTAAAAAACCTCCTTACACTAATTTTCGTTGACTTTCAAATTCAAACCTTTTATAATAACTTTAGTTTTTTAATGTTAACATCAATTATACAACTTAAAGTTAACTTTAAGTCAAGAGTTATTTAAATCATTTTGAGGAGATTTGATATGCTTTATACAGTAGGTGAAATGGCAAAAATATTAGGCATCCCTGCTTCCACACTCCGCTATTACGATAAAGAAGGGCTTCTTCCTTTTGTCGAGCGCTCCAGCAGCGGAATCCGTATGTTTACCGACAAGGATTATGAATGGCTGAAAGTTATTGAATGTTTAAAACAATCTGGTTTGTCTATTAAGGAAATCAAAGGTTTTATCGACCTGGCCATGCAGGGAGATGAATCCTCCCTTGCAAAACGGCTTATGTTGTTTCAAACCCGGAGGGACGCTGTAAAAAAGCAGATTGAGGAGATGCTGGAAACCCTTGAACTTCTGGAATTTAAATGCTGGTATTATGAACAGGCGATACAAGACGGCACAGAAGAAAAAGTACGTTCCCTGTCTCTTGACGAGATCCCTGAACGATATAGAAATATCCAGAAAAAAATGAAAGTATATACTGAAATAAAAACGCAGAAAGGTGAAGAATATACCTTTTGAAAATGTAATGCTCTACTTTCGCTCTTATTCCTTACCTGCTGTATACCTCGACCAAACTTCGTATCTTTTCTACGAGGTACTGATTTCCTCCCTTTTCACCGATATTCTCCACCATGCCGACGATCACAATCGGCTTTAGGGTTCCGTCGTAAGTCCCACACACGAACCAACCGCACTCTGCACCTTCTGCATCTCCCTGACCGGATTGCAGCGCTGCCGTCCCGACCTTCCCAAACACGGTGATCCCGTCTATCTTCGCGGCAGACTCTGCCATACCGGAGTTTTCCACATTCTGGATCAGCCCGTCTTTTATGGTCGTTGCCGCTTCCGGGGATATGGCCTGGCCTTTCCACACCGTCCCCGGCTCGTTTACCACGCTCCTTATCGTCGGCTGGACCATGCTTCCCTCATTTACAAACATTGAGTATATTGACAGCAGATGCACTGGATTTATAAAAGGATCTTTATCGCTATAAGTGGAGACAGGCAGGTTCAGCTCGAACGGCATCTTTTCGCCAAATCCAAGTTCCTCCGGCTGCACATTGCCTGCGCCTATCGCTTCCTCGATAGGTTCCCATACGGGTCCGATCGTCCATGTATCCGCGTATCGGTTCATAAGCGGCGATCCCGGCATATTATCCAGCTCTTCCCGCCGCGCCTCGGATATTCCGTAAATGAACTCGCCCGGTTCATATCCGGGTGTACTGACCAACGCCAGGATTTCTCCGTTCTTGGGATTCATGGCCGCTACGACTGCCGCATCCGCCGCAAACATTTCATATGCCGCCTGCTGCAGTGTGCCGTCGATTGATGTTACAACATCTTTTCCGGTCCGTGCATTTTTAAACACCAATGTATCTTCCAGTTCACCGTCCGGCCCTACAATGACAATCGAGGCTCCGGCTATCGCGTGAAGTTCTTCCTCAAAGGCTCTTTCCAAACCGGATTTTCCGATCCTGCTGTTTTCGTGGTATCCTTCGCCTTCCCGCTCCTCAAGCTCTTCCGCCGTGATCCCCCGGATATAGCCGGTAAGATGCCCCGCAGATGCGCCGAACGGGTACGTCCTGGCAACCGAGCCTGCGATCAGGATACCGGGAATCTGAAGGAGCTGGTTTTGTTTTTCCTCATCGCCTTGATCTATCTTTTTCAGCGACACGAAAGTATCCTCTTTCACATAAGGCGCACTCAGCCGCTCCTTGATGTATTCCACACTGATATCCAAGATCTCCGAAGCCTTTTGAATATCGTTCTCCCTTGTATCCGGATTCATCTTCTCTTGTATAAATCCCACTTCCGAAACAGATCCCGTCACGGCAAGCGGCTCGCCATGTATGTCGA
>CAMNWW010000094.1 GCA_946566415.1 uncultured Lachnospiraceae bacterium
AATATACCGGAAGGCTTCTCGCCGTCGGAATCAGTTATGACAGGAAAAGAAAAGTGCATTTCTGCAAAGTAGAGGTATTAAAATAGGGGGACCACCGTCCCCCTAAAGTCTATTGAAGATAAATTCCCCATCTCTAATTCAACACCACCGCATTTACAGCTTCTATCAGATCAACTACATAGCTCCTGCTGATCAGTGATACCGGTTCGCCGTCGACAACCGCAAGACAGTTGTTTCCATCATAGCGATACAGTTCTATCTGCACTTCCGGCTGATTCTCATTGTCGATATACAAAGTCAGACTGATCTCCTCTTTGCCCGCCTGTTCTTCCTCCACAAACTTAGACGCGGTCAGTGAATAAAGGGCGGTAAGGAAATTATCTGCTTCGATCTCTTCTTCCTGATAATACCAGACCTTCTCCTTGTTTTCCTCTTTCGCCGTCAGTTCATATTCCACTCCTTCTAAGGATATTTCTGCCCGGCTGATATCAGCGCGGTCCGCCCATACCAGTTTTTGGTGGCGAAGATCATTGTAGGACGCTTTCATCAAACCCTCGTAGTCCGTCCCGCTGATCTTATATATAATTGGGGATTCACCAATCCGGGCATATGCAGTAATCTCCTCTTCCGACGCGGTATCTGCATCATCGTCAGCTTTGGACTCCTTGTTCGCTTCCTCTTTCTCTTTTTCAGCCGGATCCCGGGAAATGTGGAGCGAGACCGTTCCTTCTTTCTTTTCCTTACCTTCGTCCTCCTCATCATCCGACGTGCGGTACTTAAAAGTCACAGAAAGCTCTGGGTCATCCAGCCCATAAGTTTCAAGCTCATCTTCCGCCGCATCATAGGACACGTAATTCACCAGATTTAACCCACGGATGACATCCAGATAACTATTTACATTTTCCGGGTCAAGCGGAAGCTCTTCCCCGTCTATTTTTGCAAAATATACGTCCTCCTTACTGTAAGCGGCTTTATTATCCTCCTCATATACGACTTTATAGTCCTCGCTTCCCGCAAACTCTATTTCTGAGACAGAATCAAACTCCGGAATCTCGTCATTTTGTATCATTGCGCTCAGCTCAATATCAAAAGAACTCAAAGGATCCTCCTTGACAAGATACACATTCCCATCCCCGATGGACACATACCGTTCTTCATCCATTTCACTGTAATTACCCAGTAAAATCTCATAGCTTTCCTCGCCTGCGCTGATGTTGATCTTGCAGAGAGGATCGCTTAAACCGTACTGCCCCAGCTCCTCTGCATCCTCAATGATAAAGGAAACACCGAAGGATTCGAATATCTCCAGCAGACTGCCTACCTTCTCCTCGTCTACCGGAAAATTTTCGTCTTCATCATACAGCCATATCTCATCCTTGTGGAAAGCAAATTCTTTCGAGCCGCATTCCCAGGAAAGCGAGGTCACATCCTCACTGTTTATCTCCATAATGATCTCGTCGCTGTTTTTAATCTTCTCTTTTTGCTCTTCGTACTTACTGACTCCCAAAGTCAGCACACACAAAAGCAGTAAAACTCCGAGAAGTACGTATAATCTTTTAGACCGGTTCATTCTGCCGCCTCCTTCTGCTTACAATCGTATAAATCCCTGCCCCGAGAAATGCCAGCGGAAATCCGCCGATCATGAGCATTTTCAGGAATGAAGCCGTTGATTCGCTGATAGTAAGATAATTATAACTTAACGACTTACTGCGGATGGCGACCGCCTCTCTTTCCCCCATAAGCGATGACAGAGTATTCATTCCCAGGTCCAGATTGGCTCCGGACGAATAGGAATTGTACATATCATCCAGCAGGTTTGCGGATGTGAACCACACGATCTGTCCATCGTTTTCACAGTCTATAGACACAGCCAGCGCAAACGGTCCGTCTACGTCCCCGTCTTCTTTTTCATAGGTAGAAATGTCATATCCCGCCGCCTTACTGAACGCCGTATCCGAGGTCGTCAAAAGCTCCGTCACCGCGCCGGAAGTATCCTGAACCTTTAGTCCCTGCGCGATCGGCATGATCGCATAATAATTCTCTTCGATCAAGGGCCTGGTGATCGCGCTGTCCCCAATCTCCGGAAGCAGAATATACGGGGCCTGGAACGCATAATGTTCACGGTCGGACTCCACCACGATCCCGTCCGCCGCTTCCACGTTATAATCTTCTAGAAGGCTGTAGAGATTTTCCAGCGTTCCCTCTTCCAAAGGACCTGCCAGAACCATCAATTTTCCGCCGCCTGTCACATACTCGGAAAGCATCTCCTTTTCCTCTGTTGAAATATCGCTGGACGATCCATAGATCAGGACACAGTCCGCCTCATCTGGAACAGCGTCTTCATTCAGTAGTGAAAATGTAGTTGTTTCTATATTTTCCTTCTCTATCTGCCCGCTGAATACGGAGGAAAGCTCAGCCTCCCCATGCCCTTCCAGTATATAAAGCTGCGGAAGTTCTTCGCTCACCACATAATCAATGGCCGAGGTGACCGCCCCTTCTCCGTCAAAGGATACGTCGTAAGAATATGTAGACATATTTTCCTCTGTTAAATAAATGTCGTTGTAGCTGATAAACCGGCTGCGGTCCCCGCATTCCACGATCAGGCTGTTATTCGGCGCTTCCTCAGAAGTATACTGGTCTGCAAAGGTCGGATACACGTCCGGATTCTTTTTCACAACCTTGATATGCCCCGACAAGCTTTCATATTTTGCCAGCAGATTTTCGATCACATCATCCTCTTTGTCCGCCTGGACGACCCAGTAAATCGTCACATCCTTTTCCAGTGCGTTTACAACCACCTTCGTATTGCTCGTGATCGAATAGAGTTTCGTAGAACTGATGTCATACTGCGTCATTGTGGTTGGAAGTACGGATGCAAATAGATTCACAACCACCAGAATCGCCAGCACGATCCCCGTTATTGCCAGAGAGTAGGAACCGCCCTTCAGCGCGATCTGCCCGTAGCTCCTTTTTTCCGCTTTCTTAATAAAAGATAATTGATTCATCAGTTGTACCTCCTTTTCTCAAGGGACTGTACAGAAAGAAACAAAAAGAATACAATCACTGTTATATAATATATAATTGCCGTCAGGTCAAAAACCCCGTTTACAAATGTGTAAAACCGTTCAAACAAAGATAATTTTTTCATAATATCCGGCAGTAAACCTTCTAGTTTTGAACTGTCCGCAAAATACACCGCCAAAACGGCAAGTATGATCACAATACTGGCTCCATACGCAAGATTGTCATTTTTTGTCAGATAACGGATGATAAATCCTAATAAGACGGCGATCACAATGACCGCAATAGCGGAACCGGACGCTGTCGCTGATACATATTCCGCCAGCGTGACGCTGTAATAGTTAAATAAAATGACCGGGAGGGTAATTCCGGCCGCAACGCCCTGATTCTCCGTCAATGAACAAATAAACGTCCCCACCGCGATCATTGCCGCCCCCATCATAAAAAACGCAAAGAGCGAACCGTAGGAAGTCGGCAGATAGACTTCTCCAAACTGTGCAAATATAAGCGGATAAAGTGCAATAATACATAACGGAACCAGATAAACGGCAAGAAGAGCAAAATATTTTCCTACTACAATCTGGGACGTCCTGATGGGAAGGGAGTACAGAAGCTGATCGGTTTTCTGTTTTCTCTCCTCCGCGATCACGCGCATTGTTAGAATGGGAATGATAACTACAAAGCCCAGACATACATAACCCAGCACATACTCGAAATTGGCGACCGCCGACTGAATATTATAGATCAAGGCTCCGATTCCCACGAACGCTAACAAAAAAGCCGAAAAAATATAAGCTGTCAGAGAATGAAAATATCCTGAAAGCTCATGCTTTAGCACTGCCATCATTCCTCACCCACCCCGCTTTCTCCCTCTGTCAGCTCAATAAATACGTCCTCCAGGTTCGCTTTTTTCGACGCCATCTCTAAAACTGCTATTTTATGATTGGCAAAAGCGAAAAATATCTGCCGGCAGATATCCCTCATATCCTTGGAGTCCGTCTTGATGGTCACCACAGTAAGCATATCTTCCTGTGTTTCCACATCCCACTTTGTAATCCGGTCGACTTCATTTAAAATCTCTTCGGTCTCTTCCCGCGAAGCCTCTGCCGTAAAAGAAATCCCGTTCGATGAAAGCAAAAGTTTCTCCAGATTTTCCGGTCTGTCGAAAGCAACCAGCTTCCCCTTTGAGATAATCAAAACCTTTTCGCAGATAGCCTGAACTTCCGATAAAATATGTGAGCTTAATATAACCGTATGGTTTTCCCCAAGCTGCTTGATCAGATCCCTGATCTCTATGATCTGAATCGGGTCAAGCCCTACCGTCGGCTCGTCAAGGATAATCACCTTAGGATTTCCAAGGAGCGCCTGCGCAATCCCTACTCTCTGCCGGTATCCTTTTGACAGCGTGGAAATCAAACGGTCCATCACATGCTCGATCTTTGTCTGAGAGGCCACCTCCTCAATCTGCCGCTTAAGTTTTTCTCCTTTCAGCCCTTTTGCTTCACCTACGAACCTCAGATATTCTGCGGGTGTTTCATTCATATAAAGCGGCGGCTGTTCGGGAAGATAGCCGATCGTCTTTTTTGCCTGTTCCGGTTCCTCAAAAATATCGTACCCATTGATCCGTATATGGCCTTCTGTCGCCGACAGGCACCCTGTCATAATATTCATTGTCGTAGACTTGCCGGCTCCATTCGGACCCAAAAAGCCGTACACATGCCCTTCGTCAATTTCAAAGGACAGATCGCTTACGGCCATAAAATCACCATAACATTTCGTCAGATGCTCAACTGTTATCATAGCAACCCTCCTGCAAAATTATTTCGGTTCCGTTTCGTACCCATATCGTAAAACCGATTTTCATTGTAAAAAGGTTACCTGAAATGTACCTAAAATGATGTGTGAAATTTTTGTTATTATTCTGCTTCACATAAAACAAATATAACCATTTATCAGATCACTACTTTAAAAAGAATTGTCTTCCCGTCTGTGCTGTATACCTTGATCTTTCCCCCGTGCGCCTCCGCGATCGCCTGCGCCATAGAAAGGCCGATCCCGCTTCCCCCTGTATTGACGGATCTTGATTCATCCGGACGGTAAAAACGGTCAAACAGCCTGTTAAGCTCCGCCGTCTCCTGAATGTCACATGTATTAAAAACTTCTATACATACCCTGCCATGCTTTTGGTAAATATCCAGCCGGATCTCTCCCTCTTCTTTTGCGTACCTTACAGCATTGTCGAGGAGAATCGACATCATCTGCTGAACGGCATTTCGATCCCCCCACAGTTTCAGTCCCTCTTCAATGTGCTGTACATATGATTTTCCTTCTGCCCTAGCAAGCGCCGAAAACGGCTCTGCCGTTTCCCATGCCGCGTCGCTTACGGAAAACTCCGCCTTCTCCGGAAACGGAGTCATCTCGTCAAGCCGCGACAGGGCGACAAGATTATTTACAAGATGCGTCATACGGTTCGCCTGCTTCCTAATATTTTCAATCCATTCATTATCTTCATATTCCATAGACAAAATATCGGCGCTGGTAGAAATGGATGTCAGAGGCGTCTTAAGCTCGTGCCCGGCGTCAGTAATAAATCGTTTCTGGCGTTCCATATTCTTCATATATGGCCGGATCGCCCTGCCGGAGAACAGCAGTGTCAGAAGGAAAACGCTGACTAAGCTCACAAAACCAATGATCACTGATATCCTGAACAAAGAACTGACGAATCTCTGGGCGTCTGAAACGTTCAGAAAAATAATAGAATAACCCGACTCGTCTTCATTTACCCGATACCGATATTCTTCATGGTATCCTTCCGACTTGCCACTTTTTATAATTTTTTCCGTATACTGACGGATCGTGTCATAATCCATTGAAGAAATATGATCTCGTGAAGTGTTTATTACATTTCCTTCTTGGCCGCAGTGCACTACAAAAAAGCGGATGGTAAAATCCGCTTCCGGTCCATCCGCCCAAGGCATTTCCGAAATCATAGGAATCCGATCCGCAGACCGCGATCTTTTCATCTGCTCATATTCCATAATTCCGTTGATCGTCTCGTCCTGTCTGCGTTTTGTCACATTATAATTCAGCAAATTGATTCCGATCACCAACACCAGCATAACAGAGCCAAACGCGGCCGTCGCCGATAAAATAAAACGCAGACGCAGTTTTCTCAGCATTTTGTCTCCTCCAATGAATATCCTGCTCCCCGGACGGTCTTGATCTCAATATCAGCGTCCAGCATTTTCAGTTTCTTCCTCACATATCCTATATACGTCCACACAACATCCATGCCCGCCTCTGAATCCTGCCCCCATACTTTATCCATAATATGTCCTGAAGAAAACACATAATGCGGATACTTTAAAAACAGTTCCATCAACTGATACTCTTTATTGTTAAGCCGTACCGTCTCCGTGTCTGAAGACAATTCAAAACGGTTACAATCCAGCCGTATATTTCCATAGGAAAGTATACTGTCCGTATAGCTGTCATTTCTGCGGACAAGAGCGCGCACCCTTGCAATAAATTCTCTTGTAGAAAACGGCTTTGGAAGGTAATCATCCGCCCCGGCCTCCAGCCCCGCTACCCGGTCTTCGATCTCTGCCTTTGCGGTAAGCATCATAACCGGAACGCCTGATCTTTCGGCCCGGATCGTCTCCAGCACCTTTAAGCCGTTAAGCCTGGGCATCATGATATCCAGCACAACCGCGTCGTATTCTGTGCTGTGAAAATAGTCTAACGCTTCAATCCCGTCATGTACGATATCCACGGAAAATTTGCCCTTTTCCAACAAATATTTCAGCCCTTTTGCAAGCTGGACCTCGTCCTCCGCAATTAATATACGCATGGCAGACTCTCCCTTACATTTCAATTTGTTTTATCATGTTACTATTCACAGCCGATTTGGATCTGCAGACAGACTCGTCATGCTTGCATGTAAGAGGATGTCCGCAGAGCTAAATCCGGCTGTGAATAGTAACTTTATCATAACACGACATATTGAAATGTACTTGAAAATTTTAATTTTCCTTTGTACTGTCTGCTTCCAATCTGCGTACTGTTTTTAAATAGAGTACCGCCACAAACAGCGTAGAAAGCAGCGCTCCCAGTCGCCGGCGACATATCGCCGTATCCTGCCATCTGTGCGTTGACAATAATCTGCGATATACTCATAAGAAGGGAACCTAAAGATGCAGGGATTCCGATCGCCAGTACACTTCCGGGGACCTTATCCTTTATCGAAAAATCCCGTATATGAATGCTTAGAATCAATTTCCCTTCTGTCGTTATTTCAATAGCGTGCTAAATAGTCTACAATTGGTTCTTCGGCAGAACTTAAAAATATTGTAATACATTTTCAAGAGAGGAACCGCTGCTTTAATCAGATGACGGAAGAATCGGCCGGAAAGGAGATTTCTCTGGCAATGAGCAGATCTGATGATTCTTTTACAGTTACAATAACAGATCATGGTTCCGGAATAAATGAAAAAATACAGCAGAATATTTTTGATAAATTTTACCAGGACGATCCTTCTCATTCCTCTGAAGGAAACGGTCTGGGGCAGCTTTACAGTTACGCTGTCACAATGTTGCACTTGAAAATCGCCTTATTTGGAAGTATGGTAGAAGTGATGAGATGACTACTGTTACCCTTCGACTTGATGATGAGATGAAAACAGAAAAAGCTTATTTTAAAAATACTATGCCCCCATTTATAATAAGCAGCTCTTGATATTTCAAGATGCCTGCACATCCATTCTATATTCCATTTTTTCTCTGTATGAAAATGCCTGACTGTTAAATATTTTGATTCATGACGTACCCTTCCAAGCCTCACATCCTTTCGTATTCTTTCACTTTTTTTAACAGTTCATCTACCATATCCTTTTCTTCCAGTTGGCGTTTCAACCGTAGATTTCCGCGCCGTAAACGTTCCAATTCATTTACTTCATCATCCGTTTTGCGGTGTCCCCTCCTATCTGTTAATCCGTCCTCTCCATTGACATCATATTTCTTTACCCATGAATAAACCTGGC
>CAMNWW010000095.1 GCA_946566415.1 uncultured Lachnospiraceae bacterium
AATCCCCGGCATGGAGCCGACAGGCCATTACTGGTTTGCGCTTGGGAAATTCCTGCAGGACAACGGAATGAGGCCAGTGCATGTGAATCCTCATCATGTGAAGAAGTCAAAAGAACTGGATGACAATAATCCCAACAAGAACGACCGTAAAGATCCAAAGACGATTGCTGGTCTTGTGAATGAAGGGCGATTCTCTTATCCTTATATACCGACTGGTATCTATGCGGAGATCAGGAGTTTGTCAAACATGCGGTTCCAGGCACAGGAAGAGCTGACCAGGGCTAAAAACCGGATCGCCAGATGGTTTTCCATCTACTTCCCGGAGTATAAAGACGTTTACAGGGATTTAAAGGCGGTCAGCGGAAGGATGGTACTACAGGTGGCCCCGTTGCCGGAGGATATCCGCAAACTGGGAGTGGAAGGCGTAAACCGGATTTGGAGAGATGCAAAGCTGAGAGGAGCCGGAATGAAGAGGGCAAAGACCCTGGTATCGGCTGCAGAGCACAGCGTTGGCAGTAAGGAAGCGCCGGAAGCAGCAAGGATCGAGCTTAGGAACCTGCTGAAAGACATGGATGTATATGGGATGAGAGTGGAGGAACTGCTTGGAATGATCGAAGAAAAACTGAAAGAGATCCCATACATCGATAAACTGATGGCGATTAAGGGAATTGGATTGGTCAGCGTCAGCGGATTTATTGCAGAAGTGGGAGATATTAGACGTTTCGATGATCCGAAACAGCTGCAAAAGCTGGCAGGATATGCGATTGTAGCGAATGAGTCAGGAAAGCACAAGGGTGAAAGCCGGATCAGCTACAGAGGGAGGAAACGCTTGAGATATGTGCTATATGAAGCAGCATTGTCACTGGAGGGGAAGAATCCGGAGTTTAAAGCAATCCACGAGTACTATAGGACACGTAAAGAGAATCCATTGAAGAAAATGCAGTCCGTCGTGGCAGTCGCATGTAAAGTAATCAGGATCTTTTATGTAATACTGACGAAGGGTGTGGATTATGACCCGCTGAAAATGATGGGAGATATCCGCAGACCCCAGGTTCAGGAAGCATAAAAGGACGGGACGGTAACAGGAAGCGTTGGAAAGAGTCTGTCACAGTTGGATTGAGCCCATCCGGTGAAGAGGATGAGTTGAATTCAGCTGTGACAGGACAGCTGGGAAGTACGAAACGTCATCCACGGAGAAACGTCTACCGCAAGGTGCCGGGAAGGGGAAGCGTACGGAAAGTCAGTAAATGTAAGACAAAGAATGAGCCAGTAGTCGGCAGGAATATTTTCCATAGGGCATGACCCTGCAAAGGAGCTAAGCTGACACCCTGGTTATGGGCAGGCGGGACGAAGGAAGTGAGGACCCTGTAAAGATGCGGGTGATCCTGGTAGACACGGGAGGTGCGCTGCCATAGATGGAAGGGTATACACAAGGCCATGTAAAGCGAAATACTAAGACGTTTTACTTCGTGTACCCAAAACCAGCTATTTTCGTATGAGATACAGAGAAAAGCCCATCTCCTTGGCTCATTCATCTGAGATAGAAACTTGAAAAGACCTTTATTTTAAAGGAAAAATCACTTGACAATATAGGGAGGAAGCCGAGAATGGCAAAACGTACAAAAGGTAAGTGTAAATATTGTGGAAAAGAATACACTCTTAGCTATATGAACAAGCATCTGCCGTTTTGTGAAGAGCGTCAGAAAAGATGGGCGGTGGAGAAAGGCAGTAAAAAGTGCGGACATTTGAGCGCCTTTGACATAAACGGCGTCAGCTACGAAATTGCACCGCAGGATGATTTTTTCTGGGGAACGCCTGCAAAAAGCATGAACTATAAATTGAAATCCGTGCTGGAAAAAGGAATGACATTCGGTTATGAATATGATTTTGGCTCCACGACGGAACTTATGATAACGGTTGTAAACTACAGGGTCAGAACCGAAAGAAAAGAGAAATTAATAATCTTGTCGGTATTGGATGGGAAACAATTTCAAAAAACAGCATAAAAAAATTTATAGGTAATAAAAGAATTATCTATTTACCAAATGGAATTTCTTTGCTACACTATACTTAACTATGCAAGCTATATTAGTATAGAATAAAAAATAATGGGGGTTAAGCTTATGGGCGGTTTTATGAAGAGATGTAAACGCGGCATGGCGTTGGCGCTGACGCTGGCTTTGATCGGCGGAAGCGAGAGCCGTCTGCTTTTGACGGCGCAGGCCGGTGACGAGCAGGATGAGCCGGGGCAAGAGCAGGAAGTTGAGCAGAAAAAGCAGGATGAGTCTGATATGATTACGGGCGAGCTGGAGACGGTGGTTGTGGACGAGGGCTTGCCGGACAACGACGAACTGCTGGAGGGGTATTTTGAGCAGCAGTTATATGGCGGCGACGGCATTGAGCTATATGGAAATGTCGGCGGCGACAAGCTGACGGGAGATAATAAAGCGATTTATGAAAAGCTGAAAGCGGGGATTGCCAAGATCGCAAGCGGCGAAACGGCTTCCACGGAAATATTGGTCGATAAGACATATACCTGGACGGCGGCGGAATTGGGACTCGCTGCAATTACAAAAGATAATGTCCGGGATGCAGTTGCGAAAAAGGTAGGAGAAATTGTGGATACCCGCAGTATTCTATCCTATCTTCTCATGGACTGTCCGTATGAGTTGTACTGGTATGATAAGACAACAGGGATGTTTACGCCTTATGGAATAAACTATAACTCTGGTTCTGCCACGGTATCAAATATCCGTATGCAGTTTGCAGTCGCAGGCGAATATGCGGGAACGGAAAAGTTTACTGTGAATACATCTAAGACGGCAGCGTCGAAGAAAGCGGCAGAAACAGCGCAGAGTATTGTAGCGAAGCATGCAGGCAAGCCGGATTACGAAAAACTTGTGGCATACAGAGATGAAATTTGTAAGCTTGTATCCTACAACCATGCGGCGGCAGATGATGACAAAACGGCTTACGGAAATCCGTGGCAGCTTATCTGGGTGTTCGATGGAAATACCGGGACGAATGTAGTCTGTGAGGGATATTCTAAGGCGTTCCAATATTTATGTGATTTGTCGACATTCACCAGTGATACTGCATGCTATACAGTCAATGGAATTATGTCCGGTGGAACGGGAGCGGGACGCCATATGTGGAATATTGTCACCATCGACGGCAGTAATTATATTGTTGATGTTACCAATTGTGACGAGGGCGAAAGCGGCAGTGACATATTGTTTTTGGCAGGTGCAAGCGGCAGTGTAGCAGATGGATATGCTGTTCCAACGGGAGCGATAAATATTGGATATACCTATTCGAGTGATCAGCTTTCCTTATTGGGGAACAAGGTTCTTACGATAGCGTCCTCTAAGTACGTTTATATACCAAGACCGACAATCACAGAAAATCCCTCGGCAACAGTTACGTACGGCGATGCAGTAAGCAATAGCGATCTTAAGAACGGTCAGGCTTCTGTGCAGGGAACATTCTCATGGGCGAGCGATGTAACTTCTTACGGGGATGCGGGGATCAAGACCTTAAAAGCGGTCTTTACGCCAAGCGACAGCCAGTATGCTAAGGTATATGATATTCCAGTATCCGTTACTGTAGCACCTAAGCCGATCACTCCGGTTCTCGACATCACAGGGGACTATACCTATACCGGGAATGCAATCACCCCGACCTACACAGTAAAGGACGGTGGAGTTCAACTATCCTCCTCCGATTACACTGCAGAGATCCGCGATAATGTGAACGCTGGCGAGGGAAGCGTGACGATCCGCGCAACGAACGGCGGAAATTATACCTGGAACGGGGATGTGACGAAGAAATTTACAATTAACAAGGCTGTGTATTCCGGTACAAAGACCATGAAGGTTACTGAGACTTACGGCAGCACAATAGCAAGGGATCTTTCAGCGAATCTGCCGGAGGAATATAAGATCGGAGCGATCAGTGTATCGGATCAGGACGGAATCTTTGAAACAGCGCCCGCTGTGGAAGGCACGGCTCTTACCGGTAAGCTTGTGAATGATAAAGAAAAAGTTGGAAAAACAGCTACAATTACGATACCGGTTGAAAGCACTAACTATAATGATTATACGATAACAATTACAGTAGAGCTAACGGATAAAGCGGCGCAGACTGACTTTGGATTTAGTACGGCAGAATGGAACAAGACTTATGGCGACGCGGATTTTTCGGCGGCGGCCAGCGGCGCAGTAAGTGGAAGCACAGTAACCTACACGAGCAGCGAGCCATCAGTGGCGACGGTGGATCAGACAGGCAAAATCCATATCCTGAAGCCGGGAACGACAGTGATCACAGCAAAGGCTTCCGAGACGAGCACGCATCATGAAGCCGAGAAGACATGTAAGATAACAGTAAGCGCCAAAGCCCTGACATGGGACGTGAGCGGCTTATCAGCAGTGGATAAAGAAGGCACAGTTACCGACAACAGGGCAAGCCTGTACGGAGAATTAAAGGTGTCCGGTATTCTCAAGGCTGATGAAGAAGCTAAGGACAAGGGAGCAGAGTTTAAGTGTCCGGCTGAAAACCTGAAAGGCGTTTATGCCGGAACGGTCGCCGGGGAGCAGAAGGTCACCTTATCCTGGGCGGAAGGTAAGGAGAAGCCGGTACTGACAGGAGATAAGGCGTCTTATTACACGATGCCGGCAGAACTTCCGCAGATCACAGGCAGGATTAACAAGGTAGAGACGAATCTTCCGGTTCCGCCGGAATCTACTGAGACAACGCAGTATAAGCTGGAGGCAGAGGTCGGAATCTCACAAGTGCCGGAAGCTTTGAAGGGGAATGAGAAACTGAATACCCCCGCAAAGATCGAAGCTACTATGAAGGCAAGCGTGCTTCAGAAGGCGGGTGTCTCCTCCGAAAAGAATGCGGTGGTATATGACGTAGTCCTGTTGGTGAAGATGGAAAACGGAGATTGGAAGGAAGCGGACGAGAGTAATTTCCCGAAGAATGGTCTGACGGTTACTTTGCCGTATCCGAGCGGAACAGGAAAGGATACGCAGAATTTTACTGTGTGCCATATGTTCACTCATAATATGAACGGAATGACGGCCGGGAAGGTAGAGTATCCAACAGTGACAAAGGCGGATAACGGTCTTACCTTTAAGGTAAGCAGCCTGTCTCCGATCTCTCTTGGCTGGGAAGATATTCAGAAAGCTTCCGGCGGCGCGGGAGGAACGACTTCCACGACTACGACGAACAAAGCGGCGGCGGCAAATACCGGCGACGGAAACAATATCTGGCTCTACTGGATTTTGATGCTGGCGAGCGCCGGGACGATCGCAGGAGCGTATGTTGGCTGGAAAAGAAAAAGCCGTGTATAAAGCGAGAAAAAGATAAAAAATGAGTAAAAAAATGGTGTGCCGTCAGGCACACCATTTTATTCTCCGTTCACGATCTGGTATACTCCAATTCTGGAGGAGTTCATTTCCGGCATACCGACAAAGATGGCGCCGTATCCATAACCGCCTTTTTGCAGTTCAATTCTGACAATCTTCAGAAACGCATGGATCATATCGTCTGTCCAGATCGTAAGGTAGGCTTCATATACCTCGCCGATCTGCAGGACCTCTTTACATGAAAACCCAATTCCTGTCTTTGACAGGTCTGAAATATCGATGGTTACCTCTCTGCCGCTGTCCCCGTCGAGTCTCTTCATGACAAGCCTGGACGCTAACCCGGTTCTTCTATCAAGCCTTCTCTCTTCTTGCATCATGCTTAAACCTCACTTCCACCCGCAAAATACATTCTTGCTGTTATGATTTAGGCTATCCTTCATGCGGCTGCATTCGCGAACCCTAAATCTCCCTAAACCGAACCGCCGGTTCGGCGGTCTTTATCCGTATCATCTGGAATAAGAATATTATAATCTTTTTAACAGGAGAAGTCAAATTCAGATTTAAGGGATTCTATTATTTAATAATCGTCTACACAAACCGTTTCCCCGAGGACTTCCCGTATTGCGGCAAGCGTCATGTCAGAGCGTGCCTGCACGCTCCATTTGACAAGGGTCATACAGCGGTTTTCGATTTCAATCCCGGTGATGCCGGCCGGATGGACGCAGCTCCCGGTGTTGCAGTAAGGGGAGTCCTTTGTGCCTACCATGGGATGGTGCGTGTGCCCGGTAATCAGGATAAGATCATGATCCTGCGCCCATTTTGTCAGAAGTTTTTCTGATTTTTTCTTTTTGGTATTATTTTTCGCCGCACTGGTGGGATCCGGGATCCCCAGCGCTTCCAGAGGTTTCCAAAGATAACGTACCAGAAAGCGGGAGAGCATCCAAAAGGTGCTGTTCAGGGGGTCGGCCTGATGTCCGTGAAGAAGATAAATATCTTTCCGGTGGACATTTTCGGCGCGGGGATTTCTGCCCCGGTATCTTGTAAATGAAGCTCCTTCGTCCCGCAGTATGATTCCCGGATAGAAAGTAATTCCTGGAAATAAGGGATGTTCGCACAATTCCGGGGTACAGCATCCGGTATGGAAATACTTTTTCACATACTCCGGTTTCTTTTTCACAATATCGTGGTTGCCGTAAACAACATACAGCCGTCCGCTGCGATAGTAACGCGACAGCATTTCAAAACTCTGAGGATGCATTTCTTTGATTTTCCGAATAGAGCGGTTTTCCCACAGCTCGTCGCCGTCGCCCAGTTCCAGACAGGTAAATCCATGTCTATAATAACATTCAAGCGCCGCCAGATAAAGAAATTCGTTTTTAAGGAAATTGTCGTTTATCCGACCGGTTCCGCGGTGACAGTCACTCAGGAGAATATAGCGGGTGCGGTCGTTTAAAGGAAGGACGAGGGCGTCTGTAAAGGCGGCGGAAATCTGTTCATAAGAATCCATTTGCAGGGTCCATCCTTTCCTTTAGGCGGTAAAGCTGCGGTCATTCTTCCAGCGGCAATCTCTCCTGGGGCGGTATTTTTGCGCCCGATTCCTGCGGAAAAGCAGAAGATGCCGAAATGCAAACGGGAGGAAATAGTATAGATACAAGATCCGATTTACAGTGCAGGAAAAAGGCTGGGTAATCAGGCGGTACAATCGGCAGAATATCCGGTTCTCCCATTGGGAAATGCGGGAAAAGATTCTCTGCATAGGACCAGGGAAAATGCTGTGAGGCCGGGAAAAACGGTAAGAAACTGTAAGAAGGCGGACGTGGATATCGCATGCGCGGTAACCTATATCGAGAAGCGCCTGGATATAAGCGTCCATCATGGAGTCGTTTGGAAAAGTGAGGGACACCTCCATGGACAGCTTACTTGGCCGGCTATATTGTCCTACAAGGAAGCCGGTCAGCCACCAATGGGTCTGTGCGGCGGAAAATAAGAGCGTTTCCTCAGAGTACAGTTCCATTGACACGGGAAGCATCAGTTTGTTGGGTACACAATGGAACTGCGCCTGCGCGTATTCTTCGGGGGCAAGAATCCTGTCGGCGTAGTAAGTACCGATTTCCGCCCCGGTATTTATGCCATATTGACCTTTCCAGAGTTCAATCATCCAGGTATGCCCGTTGTAGTCAAAATATACAGGTTCACAGTCGATCACCATATTGAAATGGACGGCGCTTTTGTCAAAGAGAGAACGATAGCCAAAAGTGCGCTGCCACGCGTCCAATTCGGTTGAAATAATATCCTGGGAAGGATTGTAAGTGAAACCAAAGGGAGCAAGAAGTTCGTCAAGAAGGTGCAGCTTTTGGTCGTCTGACAAAGAATTGACCTTGTGTACAGCATGTTGTTTCCTAAACTCAAAGAGTGCAAAAAATAGAAAAAATATTGATAACAATATAAATGGTATCCAATGCATATCATTTTGTCCTTGAATGGTTTTATTTTATTATATGATGTTGAGGTCAAAAGTTGAGGTCAAAAGATGCCTTACGGATTGTTCCGCGCTTTGCGCTCCCACAATCCGTCCCAATATTCGGATATCGTGGAGCTTACGCCCCACTTTTATCCTCATATCGGGGC
>CAMNWW010000096.1 GCA_946566415.1 uncultured Lachnospiraceae bacterium
CATACCGGGTATACATCCGATACAGCATATTCACCCAGTCGCAGCTCTCCGTTCCCCCGGCTCCGGCATGCAAAGTCACGATTGCATTGCACGCGTCATATTCACCGGAAAGAAGGGTCTGAATACGAAGCTCTTCAAATTCTTTCTCAAAATTGTTCAATTCTTTTCTAATCTCCGGAATTAGAGTGGTATCCTCCTCCTCGTCCGCAAGTTCAATGAGCGTCCGGATATCTTCGTACTTTTCTTCCAGCGAATCCGATGCTTTTAAAGAATCATTCAAACTGCTGATTTCTTTCATCGTTTTCTGGGATTCTTCAATGTTGTCCCAAAAGCCTTCTTCTTCCATCTTCCGCTCTAATTCTTCCACCCGCTGTCTCTTTGCAGGGAGGTCAAAGTGAATCCCTCATTTCCTTAAGGGGTTCGTCATAAACATTAAGCGCACTTCTTAAGTTTTCAAACTCAACCACTTATTTCACCTCTATCCATTCTATAATAATGTTTCCCTCTACTTTTTCCGTCCGCAGCACTGTTTGTACTTCTTTCCGCTTCCGCAGGGACACGGATCGTTAGGGTATATCTTCTTCTCGGAACGTACCTTCGGCGCTTTTACCGCACTGTCGTCCTTATTCGTGCCCGTCACCTTTGCGACCTGCTCCCTCTCGACCTTCTGCTCTACCTTCACATGGAAAAGCAGACGCACGGTATCGACCGTGATCGCCCGGGTCATTTCCCCGAACATGTCGTAGCCGAGCATCTTGTACTCCACAAGCGGATCTCTCTGCCCATAGGCCTGCAGACCGATCCCCTGCCGGAGCTGATCCATATCGTCGATATGGGCCATCCATTTTGCATCGATGACCCGAAGCAAGAATACTCGTTCCACTTCGCGCAGGTGCTCTGCCTCGGGAAATTCCGCTTCCTTTTCCTCGTAAGCCTTCACCGCGCGCTCTTTGAGGAGGTGCTTTAACTGTTTAACTTCTTTTCCTTTTACATCTTCATCCAAGACTGCCGGCATTGTCGGAATCACTGACAAAAGCTCTCTGTTGAGCGCCCCTAAGTTCCATTCCTCATAATCCTGATCAGCCGAAATATTACCGTCCACAGCATTTTCTACAAAATCCGTAATCATATGGAAAATAGAATCCCGCATGTTTTCGCCGTTGAGCACACGTCTTCTCTCCCCGTAGATGATCTCCCTTTGTTCATTCATTACCTGGTCGTATTCCAGCAAATTCTTACGGATTCCAAAGTTATTGTTTTCGATCTTTTTCTGTGCTTTCTCGATCGTGTTGGAAAGCATCTTGTGCTCGATTTCCTCTCCTTCCTCCACCCCAAGCGCATTAAATATCCCCATCAGACGCTCGGAACCAAAGAGCCGCATCAGATCATCCTCCAGAGAAAGATAGAACCTGGACTCTCCCGGATCGCCCAGTCGTCCGGAACGACCGCGGAGCTGATTATCGATACGACGGGATTCGTGCCGCTCTGTTCCGATAATCTTAAGTCCCCCTGCCGCCTTCGCCTCATCATCAAGCTTGATGTCCGTACCACGCCCCGCCATATTCGTAGCGATCGTTACCGCCCCATGCTGACCTGCCTGAGCGACAATCTCCGCCTCCATCTCATGAAACTTAGCGTTCAGGACGTTATGCTTGATACCGCGCCTTGTCAGCATCTTGCTTAAAAGCTCGGATGTCTCGATCGTGATCGTTCCCACAAGCACCGGCTGCTTTTTCTCATGTGCCTCGCAGACCGCGTCGATTACTGCATTAAACTTTTCTTTCTTCGTCTTATACACCACATCGTTCATGTCGATCCTCTGAACCGGAAGGTTCGTCGGAATCTCAATAACGTCCATACCATAAATATCACGGAACTCCGCCTCCTCTGTAAGGGCCGTACCGGTCATGCCGCACTTCTTCTCGAATTTATTGAACAAATTCTGGAAAGTGATCGTCGCCAGAGTCCGGCTCTCTCTTTTTACCTTCACATGCTCCTTGGCCTCGATTGCCTGGTGCAGTCCGTCGGAATAACGGCGTCCCGGCATGATACGTCCGGTAAATTCATCCACAATCAGAACCTCGTCGTCCTTAACAACATAATTCTGGTCGCGGAACATCAGGTTATGCGCGCGCAGCGCCAGGATAATATTATGCTGAATCTCCAAATTCTCCGGGTCGGCAAGATTCTCAATATGGAAAAACTGCTCGACCTTTTTCACACCGTCTTCGGTCAGGTTGATATTCTTTTCTTTTTCGTTCACGATAAAGTCGCCGGTTTCCTCGATCTCCTCGCCCATGATGGCGTTCATCTTCGAGAATTCGCCGCTCGCCTCGCCTTTTTGAAGCTGTCTTGCAAGAATATCGCAGGCCTCATAAAGCCGCGTGGATTTTCCGCTCTGTCCGGAAATAATAAGCGGCGTCCTCGCTTCATCGATCAAGATGGAGTCAACCTCATCGATAATAGCGTATTTCATTCCTCTTTGCACAAGCTGTTCTTTATAGATCACCATATTGTCACGCAGATAATCAAAGCCCAGCTCATTGTTCGTCACATAAGTAATATCACAGTTATACGCTTCCCGCCTCTCATCGTTGCTCATAGAATTCAGGACTACTCCTACCGTCAGTCCCAAGAACTCATGTATCTTCCCCATCCACTCTGCGTCACGCTTCGCCAGATAATCGTTCACCGTTACGATATTCACGCCCTGCCCCGGCAGTGCGTTCAGATATGCCGGAAGCGTAGCCACCAGCGTCTTTCCTTCGCCTGTCTTCATCTCCGCGATACGTCCCTGGTGCAGAACAACGCCGCCCACAAGCTGCACGCGGAAATGCCGCATGTTCAGAACGCGGACAGCCGCTTCTCTCACGACTGCAAACGCCTCGGGAAGAATATCGTCTAATGTCTCCCCGCCCTCAAGCCGCTCTCTGAACTCCTTTGTCTTCGCCCGAAGTTCCGCGTCGCTCAGTTTCTGCATCTGCGGTTCCAACGCCTCAATATGGTCTACGATCGGATATATCCTTTTTAACTCGTTCTCACTATGTGTTCCAAATATTTTCTCAATTAAGCCCATAACCGAATCTCCTTATGCAAAATAAAAAAACCCTATTTTGCATTGTAACACTATTTTCCTTTTTCTTCAATCAATTTACAAAGTATTAACAAACTATTCATAACAAAGAGCAGAGTAGGGAATCTTTCCGCCGAAGATATCTAGCGCGCTTCCGACAGTAAAATCCAGCCTTCCCCTGGAAATCTCCCTAAACCTTTGTACATCATCCATACTTCCGATCCCGCCCGCGTAAGTGACCGCCTCCGCGCCGTCCCATGCCGCCAGAAGACGCACAAGCCCTTCTTCCACTCCTGATATTTTGCCTTCCACATCCACGCCGTGTACTAGAAATTCATCACAATACCCGGCCAGACTGTCCAGCGCCCGTCCGCAAAGCTTTACTTCGGTAAACCTCTGCCATCGGTCCGTCACGATATAATAGCCGTCGTCCTTTTGCCTGCAGCTTAAGTCCAGGACTATATGTTCCTTTCCTACAGCATGCACCAGCTTCTCCAGATTCTCCCAAGAAATCTTCCCGTCCCGAAACACATCGGACGTCACAATCACATGGCTCGCTCCGGCTTCCAGAAATTGCGCCGCATTGTCCGCCGTGATCCCTCCTCCCGCCTGCATTCCCTGCGGGTAAGCCGAAAGCGCCGCAAAGGCCTGACGGCGGGTGGCCTCATAATAATCAGAAGAAACTGCATTCAGAAGGATCACATGCCCTCCTGTAAGCCCGTCCCTTTGGTACATACGCGCATAATATTCCGCATTCTTTGTAGAAATAAAATTTGCCGCCGCCTGATCCCCCTCATCCTTCAGGCTTGCGCCGACGATCTGCTTTACCGCTCCATTATGGATATCAATACATGGACGAAATCTCATACCTTCCCCCCTTTAAGCGTTCCTATTATAATATAACTCCGCTTGGCAAAAATGCTACAGTAAATGTTGAAAAGGGAAGCCATCGGAACGGCCATCCGACCCTATGGTTTCCCATGGGTGGAGTATAGCACATATTATCCATTCAATCAATTATAATATTTTCCTTCTAAATAGTAAAAAGAACACTACCTCCGGCGCTCTCTCCCGCCTAAAATAGTGTCCTTTTCATTTCTTAACCTCAGTTGTCTACTCGTCTTCTGTTCCGGTCTGGGACCGGTTCGTTGTGTTCCTGTCTTTTGTGTTGTTATTGTCCGCGCCATCCATCACGTCGTCTACTCCGTTACGTATGTCGTCGGCAGCGTTGTCAAGCGCATTGTCCACATCGTTTCCTGTGCCTTTGTTCGTACTGCCCGCCCCATTTCCAGTATCGTTTACCGTCCCGTCGGTAGCCCCGTTTGTCGTTCCGTTCGCTGTATCATTGTTTCCACATGCCGTCAACGTACCGATCACAAAAACACAGGCCATGAACAGCAGCATTTTCCTAAATTCTTTCATTTTCCATATCTCCCTTTCTGTAATGTAAATTTGAGGTTAGTACTACTATTTACAGAAACAGAGAAAATATGTACTGATTTTATTAAATTTTTTCACTAATTTTTCCGCTTCGGTATCCTCTGAGCAGTCTTTCCAGGTCTTCGATTCTCTCTTTTATGGCTTTTCCCACATCTGTATCCCCGACCGTCTTGCGCGACACAGCCCGTTTAACAATTACACTGTCCGAATGGATATCCCTTTCCTTCTCAATGGCCGCCTCTGTCGACTCAAACGGCTCGTGCGCCGCCAGGATCAGCCCATAAGAATTATAAATCAGCGTATATCCCGCAATTCCTGTCTCCTTCTGATATGCTTTAGAAAATCCTCCGTCTATCACCATAACCTTACCGTCGCATTTGATCGGGTTCTCTCCATTTTTAGTTTTCACCGGAACATGCCCGTTGATGATATGTGATTTTTCCAAATCGAGTCCAAATTCCTCCAGGACCCGGTTCATCACAACCTCGTCTTCCACAAAAGTATAATAAGGATTCTTCTCCTCCTTATGCAGTTCCTTTTCCGCGAGGAAATACCGTTCAAAGGTCGCCATCTTATCCTTGGCAAACAACGGGGAATTTTCTCCCTGCCAGATATACCACATCAAATCGCGCCCTTTCTCCCTCTCTTCCTCATTTACAGCAAAAAATCCTTTTCGGACATAGGAGTCCAGCACGTCGTAAAGCGCTTTTCCCTTGTAGGACCTTCCATAGATCTTGACCTCTTTGAGCATCCCTTCCTCATCCAGGGGAACGCATCCGTGATAGAGAAGATTGGAGTTGTAAATCTTATACAGCGTCCCCTTATTCAGGAGAAAACGCATATGTTTCTGCATTCTTTCGCAGTTCTGGAACGCGGACACCAGCCGGCTCATAATGTCCTCTTCCTCCGGCGACAACGCATAAGGATCCGCCGGATCAATTGTCGGGAAATAGTCGTCCAGAAGTCCGTACTCTTTGCCGTCGATCAAAATCGTCCCTGTTTCATAATTAATCTTATCCAGAAAATTACGCTTTTCAAATCCAAATTCCGGGCGCTTTTTGGAAATCTGTCCTTCCACTTTAAACTGAATGATTGAGATCGCTTTATGCATTTTCATATTCAATTCTGTCTCCTGGAGCCGGTCCTCATCCTGTCCTTTCAGTTTAAAACATTCGCACGGATCCTTGGAATACTTTTTCCATGCAAACGTTGCAAGAGGCAGAAGATTGATCCCGTATCCGTCCTCCAGAATATCCAGATTGCCGTATCTTGCACAGATCCGGATCACATTGGCAATACAGCATTTCTGCCCTGACGCCGCCCCCATCCACAGTACGTCGTGGTTTCCCCACTGAATATCAAGAGAATGGTACTCCATCAGCTTATCCATAATCATGTGCGGTCCCGGGCCTCTGTCATAGATGTCTCCCACAATGTGCAGATGATCCACTACCAGCCGCTGGATCAGCTCGCACAGAGCGACGATAAATTCTTCCGCCCTCCCGATTCTTATGATCGTACTGATAATGGAAGCGTAGTAAGACTCTTTATCCGTTATCCCCTGCTTTTCCGTAATCAGTTCCTCAATGACATAGGCAAAATCTTTGGGCAGCGCTTTTCTTACCTTTGAACGGGTATATTTGCTCGCCGCCCGTTTGCTGATCTCGATCAACCGATAGAGCGTAATCTTATACCAGTCGTCCATGTTCGGCTCTTCCTTCTTGATGCGCTCCATCTTTTCCCGCGGATAATAGACTAACGTGGCAAGCGTCTGCTTGTCCCTTGAACTCATCGTATTTGCAAATACATCGTCGATTTTCCGCTTTACCGATCCGGAACCATTTTTCAGCACATGGGCAAAAGCTTCGTATTCCCCATGGATATCTGTCAGGAAATGCTCCGTTCCTTTCGGAAGATTCAAAATCGCCTGCAAATTAATAATCTCTGTCGATGCTGCCGCAATGTTAGGAAACAGCTCCGCCAGCCTTTCTAAATATTTCTCCTCTAACTTACTCATCGTTTCCTCCAGTCTATCGCCGTCAGGCGATTCAAATCAGGTACCCCGAGTATACGAGGGGTTCCTCCTTAGAATTTAATAACGTCTTTCATATCGTATTTTCCCGCCGGTTTTCCGGCAAGAAACTTTGCCGCCTCCACAGCGCCTGCGGCAAAAACGGTTTTAGAATATGCCGTATGCCGGAACTCAATGACTTCATCCGCCCCCGCAAAGATGACGTCATGTTGTCCCACAATCGTACCGCCGCGCACCGCCGCGATTCCGATTTCCTTCTTATCCCGTTTCTGTCTGACCTGGCTGCGGTCATAATTATATGTATACCCCCCGCCCAGCGCTTCATTGATAGAATCCGCCAGGGCAATCGCTGTCCCGCTCGGCGCGTCCACCTTTTGGTTGTGGTGCTTTTCTACCAGCTCAATATCAAATCCTGCCGGTGAGAGCACTTTCGCTGCCTCCTTAAGAAGCTTCATCAAAAGATTCACACCAAGAGACATATTCGCAGAGCGCAGAACGGCTGTCTGCCGCGCCGTTTCCTCCACCTTATCGAGCTGTCCGCCGGACAGCCCGGTGGTACAAAGCACAACCGGAAGCCTCCTCTTAGCGCACGTCTCAAGCAGACCGTCCACCGCCGCCGCGTTGGAAAAGTCGATCACTACGTCCGCCTCCACATCGCACTCTCCCAGAGTTTCAAAGACAGGATATGGATTCTCGATTCCTCTATACGTATCCACCCCCGCTACAATGGTGATCTTCTCGTCCTCCCCCGCCAGATTTGAGATTACCTGTCCCATTTTCCCATTACATCCATGCATGATTGCCCGTACCATCTCATTTCCTCCTTGTAAAACTTTTCACAATCCCATAACGCCGTCAAAGGAAGCTCCGAAGAGCTTCCTTTGCCTTTTTCCACAATTCTTACACAAGGGCGACGCCAAATTCTTTCATAGCCTGCGCTAGTTCCGCCGCATGAGCCTGCGTCATCCCCGTCAGCGGCATTCTGAGCGGTCCCGCCTCGAATCCCATCAGATTCATCGCCGTCTTAACCGGAATCGGATTCACTTCACAGAACAGTTTCTCAACCATAGGCATCGCGTCAAGCTGCATCTTGCAGCTTCCCTTAATATCTCCGGCAAAAAACTTCGCGCACATATCATGCACATACTGCGGCGCTACATTCGCAAGAACAGAGATAACGCCTTTTCCTCCCAGGGAAAGAAGAGGAACGATCTGATCGTCATTCCCGGAATAAAGATCAATCTTCCCGTCCGTCAAATGCATGATCTTCGCAACCTGGGCAATGTTCCCGGAGGCTTCCTTCACTCCTACGATATTCTCCACATCCTTATATAACGCCGCCACTGTCTCCGGCGCAATATTCACACCGGTACGGCTCGCCACACTGTACAAAATGATAGGCGCTTTTGCTTCTTTTGCAACTGCCGTGTAG
>CAMNWW010000097.1 GCA_946566415.1 uncultured Lachnospiraceae bacterium
AAAGTCTCCTGATCCTTATTGCTAAGTTCACCCGCCTCTGCTTTCTTCTTATACTCCTGCATGTGATACAAAAGTTTCTCTTTCCCCTGCCCCATCAGTTCATAAGAAAATGCAGATGCCCGTATTCCGAAAAATGCCGCGTAATACGCAAGCGGATAGTTGATCTTACAGTAGGCGATCCGGTATGCCATCATAACATAGGCCGCCGCATGCGCTTTCGGGAACATATATTTGATTTTTTTGCAGGACCAGATGTACCAGTCCGGCACGTCTGCTTCTTTCATAGCCGCCTCAAAATCCGGCGTCAATCCTTTCCCTTTCCTCACTTTTTCCATGATCGTGAAAGAAAGCTCGCTCTCCATCCCCTTATTGATGAGGTACGTCATAATATCGTCACGGGTGCAGATCGCCGTTGAGATCGTCGCTTTTCCCTCCTCAATCAAGGTCTGCGCATTATTCAGCCATACGTCTGTCCCGTGGGAAAGCCCGGAAATCCTGATCAAGTCGGACAGCGTCTTTGGTTTGGTATCCACTACCATCTGAATAACAAATTCTGTCCCGAACTCCGGCACGCCAAGGCAGCCTACCGGACATCCGTCGATATCCTCCGGCGTAATCCCTAAAGCCTGCGTATTTGCAAATAAAGACATTACCCCCGGGTCGTCCAATGGAATGTCCGTTGCTTTGAAAATACGGTTGACTCCGTCATATTCGTTTTCTAACGCATCTGAATTGATTATTTCCTCCAGGGTCTTAATCATGGTAGGATCATCATGTCCAAGAATATCCAGCTTCAGCAGGTTATGGTCGATGGAGTGGTAATCAAAATGGGTGGTGATGATGTCGACAGTCATATCATTTGCCGGATGCTGTATGGGGGTGAAGGAATGAATATTTTCCCCGTGAGGAAGCACAACGATCCCTCCGGGATGCTGTCCGGTGCTTCTGCGGACCCCGGTACAGCCCTGCGCAATCCTGTCGATCTCACACTTTCGCTTCCTCTCCCCGTGTTCCTCATAATAATTCTTCACATAGCCGTAAGCCGTCTTATCCGCCAGAGCCGCGATGGTGCCGGCGCGGAAAGTCTGCCCTTGTCCGAAAATAACTTCCGTATACTTATGTGCCTTGCTCTGATAATCTCCTGAAAAATTCAGGTCGATATCCGGCTCTTTATTTCCCTTAAATCCAAGGAATGTTTCAAAAGGAATATCAAATCCGTCTTTAACCAGTTTTTCGCCGCAGACCGGACAATTTTTATCCGGCATGTCATGTCCGCACCCGCCTGCATATTTGCGCACTTCATCAGATGTAAAATCACAATAATGGCATTTTGCACAATAGTAATGCGGGGATAGCGGATTAACCTCCGTGATTCCCGCCATCGTCGCCACAAACGATGAACCTACCGATCCACGCGAACCCACCAGATATCCATCTTCGTTCGATTTCCACACCAATTTCTGGGCGATAATATACATAACCGCAAATCCGTTGGAAATAATGGAATTAAGTTCCTTCTCCAGCCGTTTTTATACAATCTCAGGAAGGGGATTTCCGTACATAGAATACGCCTTTTCATAACAGATATTCCTGAGCGTCTCATCCGAATTCTCTATGACCGGCGGGCACTTATCCGGCCGTACAGGCGAAATCTTCTCGATCATATCCGCAATTTTATTTGTATTAGTGATTACGACTTCATGCGCCTTTTCCGAGCCAAGGTATGAAAATTCCTCCAGCATTTCCTCAGTTGTCCGCAGATACAAAGGCGCCTGGTTATCTGCGTCGTCGAATCCCTTTCCCGCCATAATAATCCGGCGGTACACTTCATCCTCCGGATCCATAAAATGCACGTCGCAGGTTCCTACTACAGGCTTATTAAATTGCTCGCCCAGGCGCACGATCTTCCTGTTCAGATCCCGTATATCTTCCATAGAATTAACACTGCTCACCTTATCGCTTGCAATCATGAACTCATTATTTCCAAGCGGCTGAATTTCCAGATAGTCATAAAAATCCACAATCTTTGCAAGCCTTTCCTCTGATTTTCCGTCAAGCAGCGCGCGGTACAGCTCTCCCGCCTCACAGGCGCTTCCTACAATTAAGCCTTCCCTGTATTGATTTAGAAGGCTTTTCGGAATACGGGGCCTTCTTGCATAATAGGTCAGATGGGACTCGGATACCAACGTATAGAGGTTCACCCGCCCGATATCGTTTTTCGCGAGAATAATCACATGATACGTCGGAAGCTTACGGATTGCATCCGGATTCAAATCGCCGAAACGGTTGACCCCTTTCAGTGTCGTAATGTCCCGTTCCTTTAACATCTCAACAAATTTTACAAAAATCTCTGCAGTGGCAGCGGCGTCGTCTACTGCCCGGTGATGGTTTTCCAAGGAAACTCCCAGCGCCTTGGCCACGACGTCCAGCTTATATTTTGTCAAAGAGGGAAGCAGAACCCTTGCCAGCGCCAAGGTATCCAGCGAATTAAAATGAGGCGTAATCTCCTGATATCTTCAGTTTTGTTCGATAAATCTCATATCAAATCCGGCATTATGGGCCACCAGCACCGCGCCTTCTGTAAACTCAAGGAACGCAGGAAGCGCCTCCTCTATACTTGGCGCATCCAGTACCATTTCATCCGTAATGCCTGTAAGATTCGTAATTCGGAAAGGAATCGGTCTTTTCGGATTTACAAAGGTGCTGAACCGCTCCACAATCCTTCCTTCCTCCACCTTTACAGCTCCGATCTCAATGATTTTATCTGAAATAGCAGAAAATCCTGTCGTCTCAATATCGAACACTACATAGGTATCGTCCAGAGTCTGTTCACCGGCTCCGGACACGATTTCGGTCAGGTCGTCCACAAGGTATCCTTCTACCCCGTACAGCACCTTGAATGGGTCGTCCTTGTCCAGTGTTTCCAAATAGTGATTTGCATCCGGAAATGCCTGCACGACGCCATGGTCGGTAATGGCGATCGCCGGATGCCCCCAGTCATGGGCGCGTTTTACCAAAGCCTTTGCCTCAGACACACCGTCCATATCGCTCATCTTTGTATGACAGTGAAGCTCCACCCGTTTTTCAGGATAAGTATCCTTCCTCTGCACCCGGAAATCAGCGGTCTTGCGGATCCCATGGACTGACCCTATCGTCAATTCCCCGTCATATTTGTCGATCGTAGTGACCCCTTTGATCTTAAGAAACGCCCCCTTCTTGATTTCTCCCAAAAGTTCCGGGAGCTGTTCATTTCTTACAAACATTTTGACCGTGATCGTGTCTGTGAAATCTGTAACGGCAAAGATAAGGATTGTTTTCTCGTTGCGGATCTCCCGGGTTTCAAACTGAACGACCTGCCCGTGGAGCGTGATCTCTCCCATCTCCGAATCCACCTGTTTTAATTCGATAGGCACATCGTCAAAATCTCTTCCATAGATTACGTTCGGGTCGTCGGACTTTTTAATGGAATAACTCTTTCCTGGTCTTCCTCCCTTGACGCCTCCGCTCCCCTGTGTCTTCTGTTGTGGCCGCTGCTGCGGCCTATGCTGTGCCTGAACGTTTCCATTATGTTCCTGGATGGCGTCCACCGCCTGCTTAAGCTGAAGTTCGTTCATTTTCCTATATTTATTTTCTTTTATTTTTTCATATGTAACCTGAACCTCAATCGGTAAATGAAACCGCCTCTCAAATACAAGCTTTAAATAGGAAGTGATAGATTCCGCCTTCTCTTTTGCCACGATGGTATCGGCCACGGTCATGCAAAGTACGTTTTGATCCTGAAAACTGCATTTTGCTTTTTGGAAAATGTTCTTTTCCAAAGCGCTCCTTCCTTCCAGCTCAAAAAGCATACTGTCCCGGTATTCGTCCATGAGGTATTCCGGCGTGTACTGCTCGGAGAGCCGATACTCCTCCGCCAAATAGACCGGAATCCCCGTTCCGGCAAACAGTTGTCTCTCTATGTCTTCTTCCATCTGGCTTATCTTCCGCCTAGGGATCAGATGTGTGCTGAAAATATGTACACGGATAAATTTTTTCTCTGAGGTAGAAGTAATTTTTGTCACCTCCACCTCCTGAAACAAGACTTTACTCTCCGAATCCACCTGTAAGGAGGGAAACACTTCAAAAAATAATTTTGTCATCGTCTATTCGCCCCAATGCAGCAGCTCTTCGCGCAGCGCTATAAGCAGCTCGTCTTCCTTTACTTTTTTAATGATCTCGCCTTTTTTGAATACAAGCCCCTCGCCAATTCCACCCGCAATCCCGAGATCCGCTTCCCTTGCCTCCCCGGGTCCGTTCACGACGCAGCCCATCACCGCTACCTTGATATCAAGCGGGAATTCCGCCGCCATCGTTTCCGCCTGGTTTGCAAGCGAGATCAAATCAATCTTTGTACGCCCGCAGGTCGGGCAGGATACCACCTCGATGCCTCCCTTCCTAAGCCCCAGGGAACGCAGAATCAGTTTCGCACTTTTTATCTCTTCTATCGGATCCCCGGTAAGAGAAACACGGATCGTGTCGCCGATTCCCTGATACAGGATAATTCCAAGCCCAACCGAAGATTTAATATTGCCGGACAAAAGAGTGCCGGACTCAGTAATCCCCACATGCAGAGGATAAGAACACTTCTGGGCGATCAGTTCGTGCGCTTTTACACACATCATTACATCAGATGATTTAATGCTGACTACCAGGTTATCATATCCCATCTCTTCAATCATATGTACCTTATCCAGCGCGCTTTCCACAATTCCATCGGCCGTCACACCGCCGTATTTTTCCAGGATCTCCTTTTCCAGAGAACCGCTGTTCACACCGACCCGGATAGGGATGCGTCCTTCCTTCGCCCGGTCCACCACCGCCTTAACATTCCCACGGCTTCCGATATTACCGGGATTGATTCGGATCTTGTCCGCCCCGTTTTCCATAGATGCAATCGCAAGCTTATAGTCAAAATGAATATCCGCCACTAAGGGGATATGAATCTGCTTTTTAATTTCACCTAACGCCTTCGCCGCTTCCATCGTCGGAACCGCACAGCGGATGATCTCACATCCGGCCCGCTCCAAAGCTAAAATCTGCCCGACCGTCGCCTGGATATCCTCCGTCTTTGTGTTCGTCATAGACTGGATGGCGATCGGACAGCCTCCTCCGATTTTCACATTGCCGATCTCAATAACCTTTGTATCTTTTCTTGTCATACTCCTGCCTCCTTTTCCGGTTATATATCATGAGTTGTCCGACAAATGAGTCCGCCGTCCAT
Organism: uncultured Lachnospiraceae bacterium; assembly: GCA_946566415.1. Lineage (GTDB taxonomy): Bacteria > Bacillota > Clostridia > Lachnospirales > Lachnospiraceae > Allocoprococcus. The sequence goes on from CAMNWW010000097.1 coordinate 5,261, forward strand.
TTGTCCCTTGACTCATAGCATAAAACCCTCTACGGCATGATGCATCATCCCCCGACACACCTGCAATAGAGGGTCTTCCTCGCTCTATCCTATTTTACTTTGGTAAAAAGCAACTGATCGCCGTAATCCCATTCTGTCATGGTAAGTTCCTTCCCGTCCACACTATAATGAAAGGAAGTGGTAAGCTGGCTGATCGCGGAAGCAACCTCAGCGGACGTAACTTCTTCTGGAAATTCTTCAGCGGTCTTCATTAGACTCTCTGACGACGCCCGAAATGTGATCTCCTTGGCCGATTTGTCAAGCGTATATTCCAGATCCATTGTGAGCTGCTGGCCTTCCAACGCGCCTTCCCATACCAGATGCGCTTTTCCGCCGCTGCTTATCTCCAGCGTTAAATCGCTGTCTTCCTGCCTCCAGGTTCCCTTCAGCGGATTTCCCAAAAAGCCTCTTCCTATAAAAAACACTGCCACAATCACGATCAATACTGTGGCAAAAACCGTCATGACCTTCCACTCTTTTCGCTGGTTTCCTTCGTTATTTTCCGGATTCTGCATAGACTATTAACCCTCCGTAATAAGTCTGCCCTTCTTTCCTATCATTATACGAGGTTTAAAGTTCTATGTCAACGGTCTTGTCCTTGGAATCTTTACCGCAGATTTTCGCTGCCGCCGCACAGAGGAGTATCGTGATCAACATATCCGGAAGAGTGTTGCCTACAATGATATCCACCCGCATAAGCCCTCTGTAAATGACAAATCCTACAAACCATATCGCCAAATTCCTTACATCCGCCGCCTGATGGGCTGTATTCCTCTTAAGCAGGAAAAAATCTGCGATCTGGATCGCGATCATTGGAGCAAACACGGAACCGATCAGGTAGAGAAAATCTGTGATATCCGTTATTGGGAAAAGAACAGCCGCTGCCGTCCCGATTACCGCTGCCGCGACTGCGAACCATCTTCCTTTCAGCTTTACAGACACTGCTTCACTAGAAACACCTGCGGAATAGGCATCCAAAAACGTAGTCGTAACCGTTGAAAATACAATAATAAGAAGCCCTGCCGTTCCAAGCCCTGCCTTTACCATGATCCGGGCAATATCAGATTCTCCCGTGAAAATAGCGGCTCCCATGCCGATCACATACATCCAGCAGCTCACCACTCCATACACAACCGCGCTTACCGCCGTTGCCTTTACCGGCTCCTTTGCCTCCCTGGTATAATCGCTGATCAGAGGAAGCCAGGAAAGCGGCATCGCAACTGAGAGTTCTACCGCCGCTCCGAATGTCATTCCTTCTGTCTGGACCGCCCCCGAAGAGCTGTTCCGAAAGATGACAAAGCTTAAAATTACAGTCAGAATAAAAAGAGCCGTCATGGACACGGTGTTCACTTTGCCCAGGTTCTCGATCCCGATCAGAATCCAAAGTATAATCAGAGCCCCGATCACCAGACACCAGACCCAATTTCCGGCGGAAAGGATACTGTCCGCCGCCAGCGCGCCGTCATAGATCATAATGGCCGTCCATCCCACAAGCTGCAGGATATTAAGTATAGAAAAGAGAAGGCTCCCTTTCTGCCCGAAACTCATCTTGGCAGTTTCCATCGCGCTCTTCCTTGTCCTTCCTCCAATCAGCCCGGCTGCAAATAACATACTGCATCCGATCACATGTCCTATCAAAACTGCAAGAAGACCTTTCCCGAATCCAAGAGGGGCAAAATAGGTTCCTGTCAAAATTTCAGCAATCGAAACCCCCGCGCCAAACCAGATCAGACCGTTTTCAAATACCGAAGTCCGTTTTTCTTCCATCACTTTTGCACCTCCTGCCCATACTTCCCAGTTAAGGCAAAAGCGTGGTTCATCGGTCCGCTTCCATGTCCTAGATCCAGCATTGCTTCCAACGCTTCGGAAATGTAGTCTTTCGCTCTTTTAATGGAATCAGCAAGTGTAAATCCCTTGGCAAGATTTGACGCGATTGCGCTGGAAAGCGTGCATCCGGTCCCATGGGTATTCGGGTTGTGGATCCTTTGCCCCTTGAACCAGATATGTTCTCCCCTGCTGTACAGAAGATCGTTCGCATCATTTACATTGTGTCCGCCCTTGCAGAGAACGGCGCAGCCGAAGGTGTCCCCAATCTTTTTAGCCGCACAGCACATGTCTTCATCGCAATGAATATCCATGCCAGAAAGCACCTCCGCCTCTGGAATATTCGGGGTAATGACTGTCGCGATGGGAAACAATTCCTTCTTCATGACCTCGATCGCCTCGTTACACGTAAGCTTTGATCCGCTTGTCGCTACCATAACAGGATCGACCACAATATTTCCAGCCTGGTATTTCTGAAGCCTTTTTGCAATCACACTTACAAGGCTGCCGGAGGATACCATACCGATTTTTACAGCATCCGGCCGAATATCCTCAAAAATTCTGTCCATCTGTTCTGCCAAAAATTCAGGAGTCACTTCATAAACTCCCGATACGCCGGTCGTGTTCTGTGCGGTCAAGGCTGTAATCGCTGTCATCGCATATACA
>CAMNWW010000098.1 GCA_946566415.1 uncultured Lachnospiraceae bacterium
GTGCGGAAAGGACGCTGTGGTTGCCCTCGCCCCCGACAGGAAGCTTGGTGCCGTTTAAATGTCCGACTCCGGTCTGCAGGACGTCCTCCGACGTACCGTGGTAAATGGACAGCCGGATATTGATCTTCGGTATTGTCAGGTAGCCCATGATCCCGTCCCCGGCGGCATTCAGTACTTTCCAGTAATCGGTGCCTTCTACATCTTCCTCCCCGTCGATTCCAAATACGTCCGTGAGGATACTGTTCTGTGTAAATGATGCGTTATAATTCCTGGCTGCCGCCCAGGCTTCATCGAAGTCCTCCTTGGTCATCTCGCCGACCGCTGTCTCGTAGTGGGAGATGAGCTGTGACTGGCGGTAAGTGTTCCACTGGTCCGCGACCGTCGGGTAAGCAAGGATTCCGAAGCCCACAAGGAACAAAAGGCCAAATATAATGCTGGATATCTTCCTCTTCATATGACCTCCCTACTCTCCCTGCGGTTCGTCCGTTTTAGGTCCGGTATCCTGAACTTTGCCGGACAATTTCTTCTCTCTTTTGTACAGGAAGAAGCTAAACGCCGCCGTAACACCTAAGCCCACGATAACCCACAACAGGTAATTCGTATGAAAGCTCATATCCGTGAGAGGAACACTCTCATCTGCCAGTTCCTCCGGCACATAAGGCACGCGGTGTCCGCGAACCAGCATCCGGTGGCTGTTCACCCCGTAAGGCGTGCAAGTCAGAAGTGTCGCCAGGTCTTTGCCTTCCTCTACAGCCAGGTCGCCGGTATCCTCCGGCTCGACAACGTTGATCTGGTCTACTTCATAGCAGAGCGTATCGTCTAAGACTTTAAGGAGGAAATGATCCCCCTTTTTCAGCTTATCCAGGTCGGTGAAAAGAGAGGCGCTTGGCAGTCCCCGGTGCGCTGTGATGACGGTATGTGTATCAGAGCCGCCGACCGGAAGAGAGCTTCCCTCCAGATGGCCTGCCGTCCGCTCAAGAGTTTTTTCATCCGTGCCATGGTAAATAGGAAGCATGACATTGATTTTCGGGATCTCTACAATTCCCATCATGCCGTCCCCGGTAATATTCAGGCTTGAGAGATACGCGTTGTCTTCCCCGGTGTATTCAGCGCTTGCAAAAGCGTCGGGAAGGATGCTTGGAAGAAGCGCCTGGTTATAGGCAAAGGCTTTCTCCCATTCGTTGCCGTAATCAATTTCACCTGCCGATTCCTTTTGCGCTACGGCCTCGTCGTAGTGCGCAATCAATTGTTTCTGCCTGTAATTGTTCCATTCATTTGCCACGAATGGGTACAGCAGTAAGGACAGCCCAGCTAAGAATAAGATAGATATTATGATTTTGCTTGTATTTCTCTTCATCTGGGTTCTCCTTGTTGCTGTATTTCTTATCCCCCCGGAGCATATCGCTCCGGGGGTGTTGCTTTGCATATCTTACCGCCATATGGGCGATTCATGTACTTTTGTTCATCATGTACCTCCTGCGCCTCTGTCGGGCGCACTCGGCATCCCTGAATCCATACCGCCTATTCGGCGGTGGATATTAGAGGTAATTACTTCTGAGATTTCTTGCGGCTTGCGAAGAATAACGCTGCTGCGATAATCATGATTGCACATCCGCCTACGGTGAAGATCGTAGTACCGATACCACCGGTTGAAGGAAGGTTGGAAAGCTTGGTGTTCGGGATATTAGTCAAAGAGCTTCCGATGACCACGGTAGCGATATTTCCATAGGAATCATCCACTACAGTGCCTTTTTCTACAGGTAAGTATTCCACTTCATAAGAATTCGTCGTATTATCTTTATTATTTGTAACTGTGACAGTATAAGTGATAGGCTCAGGATTCAGGACAACCGTGTCGCCATTGTACGTTCCTTCTAGGTCTTCCGGATCGGTAGTGATCGCAATTCTATAAATAGTGTCGTTTAATGAGTAGGTATCAGGAGCTGCGGTCTCTCTTAAATAATATACACTCTCGCCGTCCAGACCTTTAAACTTGATTTCGCCATCAGTACCATCAGTGCCGGTTGTATAATTAGCTACTTCGCTTACCTTAATATTTTGAGATTGACTCCATGCTATAGTAGCTTCAGAAGTTTCGTCTTCTTTATATAATGTGAAGGTTGCATCATTAAGAGGTTGGTTAGCCTCATCTTTCTTATAGAACATTCCGTGTAATGCAAAAGTAAATACATACTTTTTGTCTTCTTTTTTACCTTTACTGTCATCGCCTGTTCCCGGTTTTGTGCTGTAATCCAAAGTAGCTTTATTTTCCCCAATATACTTAACAGCATCATCGGTTACTTTTGCCTTGTAAGTAATTACAACCTCACGATTTTCAGGCTCTGTTTCATCTGCTAAACTCCAAATATAGGCTTTATTAAATGAAACGATGAATTTGCCTTCCTCAGTCGTTAAGGTATATGCTTTGTCAGCGCCTTCCTCAACCGGAGAGCCTCCTACAGTTACATTCAATTTCACGCCGGGAGTCCCGTCTTCGTCTTGAACATATTCCAGTCCGTTGATAATTTCATCAGTGATATTAAATTGTGCGTCCGGATAATATTCTTCAGCATAGGCTGGGATTCTGCTGGTAATTTTATATCCAATAACGTCGTTTACTTGTACTTTTGTATCAAGCTTTGGGTTTTCAAGTTCTTTTTCAAAAGGAACAGTACTTGATTTTGCATAAGCATCGTCGCCTTCTAAGCTCCAATTTTCGTTAGCATTAACACCTTCTGTTGGGGTACTAAGTTCAGTATCCTGACCAGCTTGATCTGTTTTATAGTAAACACTCACAATCATCGGGTTATAGACTTTTGCTGTATCAGTTTGCGGTGGCGTAACCAGAACTAACCATGTACCAGCGCCAAGTTCTCTGGTAAAACTAGTGCCGCTTTCTACAGTTCCAGTGACTTTCTCAGTCGATCCCAAAGTATCCAGTAGTGTAGCCTTTTGATTCGCCAATGCCGTGATCTCATCGGAAGTCGGCTGATATTTATCAGCAAACGATATTCCCTTTGCAAGTTCATAACCGGTAAAGCCTAAATCATTATACGTAGGCTTTACAACGCGGTATAAATCCACTGTCGCGCCTGCTTCCAAATTGCTTATAGTTACCGGGGCTGTGTCTTTTGCTGATGGCGGATTTCCTCCATCGGCCATCGCCGTTACTGTCATTCCCATAACCATTGCAAATGTCAACAGTAACGCAAATAATTTTTTCATTTTCTTCATTTTGCTACTCCTTTTCCTTTCTTGAATCTTTAAATTTCAGGGTTACTATTTCTTGAGTGTATTGCAGTCACTCACATTTGTGCGGTGCAAGGACCGCCAAAAAGTTATCCGCATACTTTAACTTCTCAGCACCCCCCTACGTTTATTTCTATATGTCATCAGCGCGGCCGCCGACATCAGCAGCACGCCGCCGAACATATACCAGTAGATTCCGGTTCCGCCGGAATTGGGAAGCTCATACATCTTCCAGTTAACAACGATGAACGGATCGGCCGAATTTCCGGCTCCGCCGTCTTCCCCAATGCCGTCCATTGTCACGGTATAGAACTTTGAGGAAGGATCCTGCGTGATCGTAACAGTGATCGGCTTTTGTATAAGGCTGTATCCATTAGGCGACTGTGTTTCTGTCAGACGGTAGGTTCCTGCCACCAGATTCTTGAAAGAAACGATACCGTCAACCTCGCCAACTGTCTTAGTCTCCTGATTCTCAACTACAGGTTCCCATGTTCCTTCATCAAGCGTTCCTTCAACAAGTTTTTCCAGTTTGAATTTTGCTCCATTCAAGCCCTTGCTTTTATCCTCGGAGTCTACTTTCTTTACGACGAATCCTGCGAATTGGATCCGCGACTTTACGTAGTTAGATTCCAGGTTGTTCTTGTCACTGCCCGCGAAATTGCCTACGCTGTAGCCGAAACTGTTGGTTGCTTCCAGATAAGTTATTGTTCCGCTTGCCTGATCTTCGCTTTCTTTATCCTTCAATTTATTCATGGATTCCTCGGATAAAGAGTCTGTCACTTTGACCGGTATGACGAACTGTACGCGGTCTTTCGCATTGATTTCCGTATCGTCGCCCACAATCTTGAATGCGGTCACATTGTTCCAGTCAGTCACCTGGTTCTCTGAAAGCCAGATATTATTGAACTCTCCGCCAGCCGCCATAATTTCTGCCATTGAATGCGTATATACTTCATTTGAAGTTGTGTATGAAACAGTATAACCATCAAAACCAGCGCTATTAAGCGGACCTTTTAGCCTCACGGTATATTCTGAATTACGGTCTTGGCTGTTGGCGATACTTCTGTCGCCTACCTCTGGCAGTACGTCATAGGCTTTTACTCCCTTTAGTTTTTGGGTAGACCCATTAACAATATCCAGTCTGTATTGGAAGGACTCTCCTACGGTCAAAGGCAGCGATTCATTCTTAAGCCAGGCGTTTGATCCTTCGGGGGCGATCCATTTTTCAAGATATGTTGAATCAAAACTTCCGATGGTGCCTGACCTGCTTCCATACCGGATTTGATTTGCGCCCGGCGTCCCGGCTATGCCGTAAATGTCGGTCATATGGGGAACCGTCGTCTCCGCTTTTATCGGTTCAAAATCATCTGAATGAAGAAACGCATAATTCAGATAGGATCCTTCCACAGCGTTTTCGGACGGGGCTTTTATGCGGAATGTAAATTGTGCCCCTCCTTTAGACAGGTCTACTTTTCTTCCATCCAGCGCTTTCCTTACTTCTTCTACATCCAGATGGAAGATAACCGCCGTTCTTCCCAGACCGTTATAATTTGGTATTACCTCCGTCGTCTCGATATATTCACTGCCTCTTCCGTAAGCGATCTTCCCATCGCCGGTTAATGAGAGAGTCAGTCCTTCGGGAAGCATATCGACGACCTTCAGATCTTCATAGTCTTTAGAATCAAGTAAAGACCCCTTTATACGTATATAGCAAAACTCATCATTATCCAGAGAAATATTTTCGGGCATATCTTTCTCAATCCAAATATCCTCTGTCATCTTTTGCAGCAGGAAATCATTTCCGGTCCATCCCGTAACCTTTATTTCTCCCCGCCAATATTCCACGATCGCTCCATTATGATAGACGTTCTTCTCGCCTGTTTCATCATAGTGAGATATGTCGGGATTTTTGAATGTAGAATAGACTGCGATCTCGATGCCTTCTCCTTTATTAAGTTGATAATCGTCGGCCTTGGGATCTGCCTGACCTTGTTCGTCTTTCCCGTCGTTCATAAATATTTTGAATCCTTTAATCTCATAGGGTAGATTCAACGCCGCCCAGTCCAGCTCATAGCAGGATCTGTCTTCACTATTTCCCCATACTGGATTTTTGGCCGATAAAACAAATTGCTCCTTCGTATACGTATATTCCGTATCATCTTCCGCTACCGCGATTACCTTTTTTATATGTTCATAATCCTTCGTCTCCACCTGGATCTTGCTGAGTTTCAATCTTTCATCCAGTTCTTCATCGGTAATGACGATTTCCCTGAACGGCTTAGAATCTGAATCATTTGTAACCTTAATTCCCCAGCGATAGAGTCCTCCTCGTACATCTTTCGTATCCAGAACGACCTTAGCCGTATTATATTTGGCAAGCCCCAGACCGACAGGCTGATCCGTCAGGACGAACTTTAAATCATCTTTAGCATAATCATACGCGGTTTCTCCTTCGCCGGGACTCCTGCGATAACAGGTTATGTCGGCGCTATTTGTAAGTTCTTTCTGAAAAAACGTTCCAGTAGTTGTTTCTATTGTTTCATCGATCAGGCAGTCCGGGAATTTTAGCTTAAGTTCCGCCTCTTTGAGCTGATCGTTAAGGTTTAAGTCAGCCGTCCAATGATGAGCACTTGGATAATCTTGGCATGACCAATCCGTTGTAATAGGTTTATACTCCACTTTGGTAGGAACAGTTTTAGCTTCATCCGCCCATTCTATAACTTTCCAATCTGGATTTGCCTTCTCGTCAAAGTAGGCGACCGCCTCTACGGTCTGCTTCTTTCCATCCTCATCAACAATAGGGTTTCCCTTCTCATCTCTGCAGATCTTCGGATAGGTAGGCAGGGTGTCTGTCAGAATGATTGTTTCATATTCTCTCATAAACCATGGATCCGTACTAATATTGTACCAAAAGCTTGCAAAATCGGTAGCTTCCACGATCCCGTCTTTATTGACCGTCGCCGCAATCATCACGCCGTCTTTAGCCATTTCTACAGTATTCTCCTTGTTCGTATTGGCGTACTTCACAAGTTTTGGCTTTTCATAAGTCGGACAGTAGATATTCTCCCCTGTGTCGGCGGTTAATGTTTTCTTATTTCCGTTTTCATCCTCGTATTGGTATTCAAGCGTCGCGTTGACGTGCAGCTCATAGCCTTCTGGCATAAGTCCGCCTACATAGTACATGGAGAAAGTAGTACCCATTAGAGATCCATTCTTAAGATCCGGAAATTGCATCTTTAAATGATAATACTTATCGTCTTCCTCCACTCCCAAAGGTATCATTTGCTTATTATCCCCAAGTTCCGCAAACTTGGGGACTTGGTTGGGAGCCTCATTGGGGGCGTTTTCGATAAACTCTTTCGGAATATGAATCGTCATGGTCACTTCGCCTAAGGGGATATCTCCTTCAACGCCATTGAGCATAATGGTAAAGTAACCCGGCAATCCTTGCTGGTCGGCGCCCCAATGTGCCCTGTTTTCATAGTTAGTCACATTTGTCGCCTCATCGCGCCCATAGTACAGCTTCAGCTCAACCGTTCCATTCTGACTGCCGGGAACCTTTATAACCGCCGGCTCCCCATGTGCTTTCGCCGCCGGGGCTGTACTTCCGTCCCCGTTATCCTCTGCTGCAGGGGCAATCCCGTCCTCGTTAGACGCCATCCGTATATTGCTTTCATCCTGGGAGCCTTCCGTCTCCTCTACATCTTCCGTACCTTTATAGGCGTCTTCCATCTCGGTAATTTTCAAATAAGAAACAATGCGGCTGTCCGTGGCTTCGTAACGATTCTCCGCCACCTGGTTTTCAATGTTGCCTTCAATCACATTGATTTCATCTGTATCATTATTATAAGAAGAAACAATTCCCATCTGGTCCGCCGTCTCTTCGCCGTCTCTCTGGAAGAAAACGATGTCGCCGATCTTAGGTTCGTATTCGTCCGGCGTTGTCAGGTACGCGTTGTTTTCCTCTCGTATTTTTCCAAATTCTTCAAGCCATTTCGCGCTGTCCGTTTCTCCCGGGTCGTCCGGGAATACCTTGGGATCCAGATTCGTAAGTCCTGCATAGTGGAGACAGAAGTTTACGAAAGCCGCGTTCCAGTCTGTGTAAACGTCCCCGGCAAATTCTCCGAAGCGGGTATAGCCTTTCTGGCTTCCGTCTTCTGCGACGGTGTAATTCTTAGCGCTTTCCTGATATCCGATCTGGACTTTCGCCGCCGCCGCCAGGTCCTCGCCCCAGGCGTTCTTCCATTCGGTATCCGTGTACATCGTATCCCAGTCTTCCTGACTTTCCACATCCGCCGTGGTGTCGGGCGCGTCCTCAGTCTCGTCCTCGGCCGTATAGCAGCTATCAGTGTGGGTATGCTCTTCTTTCTCGCAGGTAAGCTGTTTTTCATAACAGTCGTCGGTGTGAATATGCCCGTCGGATTCTTCCAACCCGCATATCTGAATCTCACGGTCCTCGTAGCAGTCGTCCGTATGGGTGTGTTCTTCCGACTCTTCCAGTACGCAAACCAGAGCGCGCTCTGTCA
>CAMNWW010000099.1 GCA_946566415.1 uncultured Lachnospiraceae bacterium
GGGGGATTCCTCTTTCAGAGGCGGCGGATGTGTTAAAGAAGGTACATCTATATGACAAGCGGAAGACACTTCTCAAAAAGTGTTCCCGAGGAATGCGCCAGAGGGCGCTCCTGGCGCAGGCGGTGCTGCACAGGCCCTCCCTTTTGTTTCTGGATGAACCTACAAGCGGGCTGGATCCGGCGGCTATCCAGGAAGTTCATAAGCTTCTGTTTGAGCTGAATCAGGAGGGAACGACCATTTTCCTGACGACTCACAACATGGAAGAAGCGGATAAGCTCTGCGGGCGCATCGGAATCTTGAACCAGGGGAAATTGATCGCTCAGGGTGAGCCGCAGGAGCTTAAGCTTCAATATGCAAAAGATGAAATTGAGGTGTTGACCCGGGAACGTGAGAGGCTGGTTTTCAAAAAGGGCAGGGAAAGCGCGGCGGAGATCGAAAAACTGCTGGAGACAGGAAATTGTCTTTCCATCCATTCCAAGGAACCGAATTTGGAGGAAATATTTTTACAACTGACAGGGAGGGAATTTTAATGAGTATTTCATCAAGAAAATTGAACGCGTTATTCAAAAAAGATATCATTGATTATGTAAAAAATCCGGCGCTCTTGGTGTGCAGCCTTCTGCCGATCCTGTTTGTGCTGCTGTACAAATTCATTGATTTCCCTATCCAGGAAGGGGATCGGAATGTTGCGGCGCTGATGCAGGGGACGCTTATCAACTCCTGCATGTGTGCGCTGATGATTCCGTCCACTATGATCGCAGAGGAAAAAGAGAAGTTTACCTTAAGAACGCTGATGCTCTCGAACGTAAGCGCCATGGAGTTCTTCTGGGCAAAGATTCTGGTCGCGGGCGTGATTACGATACTTGGAAATGTCGCGGTATTTCTGATATCGGCAGAGAGTATATCTTATCTTCCCGCCTATCTTCTGGCAACGGTCTTTGGGAATAGCTGCGTGGTCATGCTGGGGGCGGACATGGGAATGGCGTGCCGGGATCAGGCAAGCTGCAGTGTCCTTCAGATCCCGGTGATGCTGTTTTTTTTGATCCCGGTGATGCTTTCCGGTATGGCGGAAATGATGCTTTCTCTGGGGAAGATCACGCCTTACGGGGCGATGCTCCGTCTGTATCACGGCCTAACATCAGGCGGCATCAGCGCGGCGAAGATGACAGTGTCGGCTGCGGTGATATTGGCGTGGCTGATCATATCGTCAGTATTATTCGTGTATCTGTACCGAAAGAAGGGAACAGACAATTAAAGCTTACTGCCGGACCGCTTCCAGAATCCTGGCGATCAGCCGGTCGTTCTCGTCAGGCATACAGAGGCAAAAACGAATGTGATTATCTCCAAGCCCCGGAAACGAAGAACAATCACGGAGCATAAGTCCATCCTTGATGGCGTGCTCAAATACCATCTGTGAGGTGACGTTCGGGTTTAAAATTTTAAGGAGAATAAAATTGGACGACGGACTGTAAACATGAAGGCAGGACTCCTTCGACAGTATATCAAGAAGCCGGGGGAGTTCTTTCTGGGTAAACTCCTTTGTCTTAGATATATATTCTGTGTCGCCGAACATCTCCGGGGCGGCAACGGCGGCAAGAGAATTGATGGACCAGGGATTCTTGGAATCATTTATCAGGTCGAACAGTTTCTGGCTTCCGGTAACGCCGTATCCAAGCCGCAGTCCCGGGGCGGCAAAGAATTTGGAGATCCCCCGGAGTACAAATAGATTTTCATATGTCTGGGTCAGAGGGATCGCGGTGATCTCCTCCATGTCGGCGGCAAATTCTACATAAGTCTCGTCAATCAACAGGTAGATATCCCTTTTTCGGCAGAAATCCAGGATTTCACGCAGATCATCCTGACGTACGGCCGTCCCGGTCGGGTTATTGGGATTGCATAAAATCATCATGTCAAAAGACGGATCAAGCGTCTGAAATAATCTTGCCTTATCCAACTGAAAATTATCTTCTTCAAGAAGTGGGAAGGAAACCAAAACGCCGCCTTCGAGGGCGACTTCCCGCGCGTATTCGGAATAAGTCGGATCCACCAGGAGCACCTTTTTCGGGGCAAGGCTCTTGATAAAGCGGGAAATGAGATCCGTAGCTCCGCTTCCGACAAGGATTCGGGAAATGGGCGCGCCGCAGTATTCGCTGATGGAGCGCCTTAAGTCCGTATATTCCCGATCCGGGTAGGACTGGATGGCGCCGATGTTCTCTTCAAGGCTTCTGCGAAGCCTAGGAGAAATGCCGAGAGGATTTACATTGGCGCCGAAATTTATAATTCTATCTTTTGGAATGTGATAGTACTTTTCAATTAGCTCAAGGTCACTTCCATGAAATGCCGGTGTTTTCATAATTTGATTCTCCTTAATTTATATTTCGTCGATTTTGGGAGTGCAAAGCACGGAAAAATCGACGGTGGACTCATTTGTCGGGTAACATCATTTATATAAATATACCAATCCCGAAAGGCGGGGTAATTCGTACTAAAGCTCTCCCCGCAGCGCTCACTCGCAAGCCTTCGGCTTCCTCGTTCACGGGCATTCGCCCTTTCAAAACAGAGTATGTCAAATCTGCATGTAAACAGGCGATTTGTCCTCCTCTGTTTTGGCGCTGCTCATTGCTTTCGTGGACATTATAATAGAAGTAGCCGGGAATGGCAAGGGAATACTGTTGACTTTTGCGGTTTTGGTTTTTATACTAAGCTGTAAAGTATATTGTGCAAAGGGAGCGTTTAATCGCCTATTCGGCGATGAGTTTTAAGGGGTAACCCCGAGGGTGGGGTACCTGAATTTAATCGCCTATTCGGCGATGAGTTTTAAGAGGTAACCCCGAGGGCGGGGTACCTGAATTTAATCGCCTATCGGCGATGAATTTTAAGAGGTAAGGAGGAGAAAAGATGGGAAAATATGTGATGGCTCTGGATGCGGGGACAACGAGCAACCGCTGCATCCTATTCGATGAAAAGGGGGAAATGTGCAGTGTGGCCCAGAAGGAATTTACCCAGTATTTTCCGAAACCGGGCTGGGTGGAGCACGATGCGGACGAGATATGGTCTACCCAGCTTGGAGTCGCTGTGGAGGCGATGAGTAAGATCGGCGCTTCGGCAGAGGATATCGCGGCGATCGGAATTACAAATCAGCGGGAGACGGCGATTGTCTGGGATAAGAAGACGGGAGCGCCTATCTACCGTGCGATTGTCTGGCAGTGCCGCCGTACTTCGGAATACTGTGACAGCTTGAAGGAAAAGGGGCTTACGGAGACATACCGTGAGAAGACGGGGCTGATGATCGACGCATATTTTTCTGCAACCAAAGTGAAATGGATACTGGATCATGTGGAAGGCGCAAGGGAGCGCGCCATGCGCGGCGAGCTTTTGTTCGGGACGGTGGAGACGTGGCTGATATGGAAGCTGACGAAAGGGAAAGTGCATGTGACAGATTATTCCAATGCGTCCAGGACAATGCTTTTTAATATACGCGGTCTTTGCTGGGACAAAGAAATCCTCAAGGAGCTGGATATACCGGAGTGTATGCTTCCGGCGCCCATGCCGTCAAGCTGCGTTTACAGCGAGGCGGACCCATCCTTTTTTGGCGGACCGATTCCGATTGCAGGAGTGGCGGGGGACCAGCAGGCCGCGTTGTTCGGGCAGACCTGCTTCACACCGGGGGAGGCAAAGAATACGTACGGTACGGGATGCTTTCTTCTTATGAATACTGGAGAAAAACCAGTGTATTCTAAAAACGGTCTTGTCACCACGATTGCATGGGGGCTGGACGGGAAAGTTACGTATGCGCTGGAGGGATCGATCTTCGTGGCGGGAGCGGCGATTCAATGGCTCCGCGATGAAATGCGGCTGATTGATTCGGCGGCGGACTCAGAATATATGGCAAAGAAAGTGAAGGATACGAACGGATGCTATGTAGTGCCTGCGTTCGCCGGGCTTGGCGCGCCGTACTGGGATCAATATGCCCGGGGAACGATCGTGGGGCTGACCCGCGGAGTCAATAAATACCATATCATCCGGGCGACTTTGGAATCCCTGGCTTACCAAGTCAACGACGTGCTCACGGCCATGCAGGCTGATTCCGACATTACGTTAGGCGAGCTGAGAATAGACGGCGGGGCGAGCGCTAATGATTTTTTGGCACAGACACAGGCCAACTTGAGTAATGCTCCGGTCAAGCGCCCCAGGTGTGTAGAGACAACGGCAATGGGAGCGGCATATCTTGCCGGACTCGCAGTGGGGTACTGGCAGACCAAAGAAGACGTCGTTAAAAACTGGGTCATTGACCGTACATTTATGCCTGCGATAGAGGAGCAGGAGAGACAAAAAAGGCTAAAAGGCTGGAAAAAGGCGGTCAGTTATGCGTTCGACTGGGCAAAGGAAGATTAGTATGAAATATGATGTGATTATTATAGGAGCCGGCGTATCCGGCGCGGCTACGGCGCGGGAGCTTTCGCGCTACAGAGTGAGGGCGTGCGTGCTTGAAAAGGAGGAGGATGTCTGCTGCGGCACCTCGAAAGCGAACAGCGGGATCGTCCATGCCGGGTATGACGCAAAGCCGGGAACGCTTATGGCAAAGCTGAACGTTGTGGGAAACTGGCATATGAGCGAGCTGGCGAGAAAACTGGACATTCCATTTAAACGGAACGGCTCTATGGTGGTCTGTACGAAGAAGGAGCGCTTGGGGGAACTGGAAGAACTCTGTGACAGGGGACAAAAAAACGGTGTGCCGGGACTTGGGATATTAAGCCGGGGGGAGGCCATAAAGCGGGAACCCAA
The DNA here is from genome assembly GCA_946566415.1 of uncultured Lachnospiraceae bacterium. Lineage (GTDB taxonomy): Bacteria > Bacillota > Clostridia > Lachnospirales > Lachnospiraceae > Allocoprococcus. Next base: position 4,786 of record CAMNWW010000099.1, read on the forward strand.
CCTGGCAGACAAAGTGGTGTACGCCTTGTATGCGCCGACAGGGGGCATTGTCTGTCCTTTTGAACTGAATATTGCACTTGCGGAAAATGCATATACGAACGGAATCGAATTTCATTTTAACACAGAAGTGCTTGATATTAAAAAAATCGAGTCTGGTTTCCAGGTGAGGACAGGAAAAGGCGACTATGAGGCAAAGATTATTGTCAATGCGGCCGGGGTCTATGCAGATGTGTTCCATAATATGGTAAGTAAAGATAAGATGACGATCACTCCCAGAAGAGGGGAGTATATGCTGTTCGATAAGAAGGTGGGCAGCCTTGTTTCCAGCACGATTTTCAGGCTTCCCGATGAGATGGGGAAAGGTGTTCTGGCGACGCCGACTGTGCATGGAAATCTTCTGGTGGGACCGACAGCAGAGAATCTGGAGGATAAGGAAGCGAACGATACGACAGCGGAAGGACTTGCCGCGATAAAAAACCAGGTGGGGAAATCTGTAAAAAACATTCCATTCCGCCAGGTGATCACATCCTTTGCGGGACTTAGGGCCTGCGCGCAGACGAAGGATTTCATTATTGAGGAGGCAGCGGATGCGGAAGGATTTATCGACTGTGCCGGAATTGCCTCCCCTGGGCTTAGCAGCTCTCCGGCGATCGGTATGGAAGTGGCGGAGATGATACAGGAAAAGCTGCATTTACAACCCAACCCAACGTTTTGCAGTACCAGAAAAGGTATCCTTCATCCGGCGAATCTCACAATAAAAGAGAGAAATGCTCTGATACGGGAAAAGCCAGAGTACGGAACGATTGTCTGCCGCTGTGAATCCGTGACCGAAGGGGAGATATTGGACGCGGTTAGAAGACCGCTGGGCGCCAGGACTCTGGATGGGGTGAAACGGCGTACCCGGGCGGGAATGGGAAGATGCCAGGCGGGATTTTGCTCGCCGAAGGTCATGGAGATACTGGCAAGAGAGTGGAGGGTTTCCCTGGACCAAATCACAAAATGCGGCGGCAGTTCCAGGATCATCCAAGGGGTCAATAAAGATACATGGCAGGGGGATGTATAGATGGAAAAATATGAAATCGTCATTGTCGGAGGCGGTCCCGCCGGGCTTGCGGCGGCAGTTTCCGCAAAGGAGGAAGGCGCGGAGCGGATTCTTATCCTGGAGCGGGACGAGACGCTGGGCGGCATTCTGAACCAATGCATCCACAATGGGTTCGGACTTCATACATTTAAAGAGGAATTGACAGGACCGGAGTATGCGCAGCGGTTTATCGACCGGACAGAGGAGCTGCAGATCGAATACAGGCTGAATACAATGGTTATGGATATCAGCAGGGATAAAGTGGTGACAGCCATGAACCGTGAAAAGGGGATGTTTCAGATTGAGGCGCAGGCAGTGATCCTGGCGATGGGGTGCAGGGAACGACCGAGAGGAGCTCTAAATATCCCGGGGTACCGGCCTGCGGGGATCTATTCCGCCGGGACGGCGCAGAGGCTGGTGAATATGGAGGGTTTTCTTCCGGGGCGCGAGATCGTGATCCTGGGTTCCGGAGATATCGGTCTTATCATGGCAAGGAGGATGACCCTGGAGGGGGCGAATGTCCGTCTGGTAGCGGAGCTGATGCCGTACTCCGGCGGGCTGAAACGGAACATTGTACAATGCCTGGATGATTTTGGAATTCCGTTAAAACTGAGCCATACAGTTACCAGGATACACGGGAAAGAGCGGGTAGAAGGCGTAACAGTCTCAAAAGTGGACGCGGCGGGAGAACCGGTGGCAGGGACGGAAGAATACTACCCTTGCGACACATTGCTTTTGTCGGTAGGACTGATCCCTGAAAATGAGTTGTCCCGAGGCATGGAAATCCATTTAAGCCCTGTCACGTCAGGTCCTGTTGTTGACGATCGTCTGAGCACCGACGTGGAAGGAGTGTTTGCCTGCGGTAACGTACTGCATGTACACGATCTGGTAGACTATGTTTCAGAGGAGGCCTATCTGGCAGGAAAACATGCCGCACGCTATGTGAGTGAAATCGGAAATTCAAAACAGGCGGGCAGGGGAAGAAAAATCTCTGTGTCAGGTCAAGACGGCGTGCGCTATACGGTTCCTTCCCAGATTTACCCGGAAACGATGGAAGAGACGCTTACAGTGCGGTTTCGGGTGGGAAATATTTACAAAGACCGGTATCTGAGTGTATATCTGGACGGCGAGCGCATTCTGCACAGGAGACGTCCGGTCATGGCGCCGGGGGAGATGGAACAGATTATTCTGCGCCGGGAAGATATTTTAAAGCGCCATGACCTAAAGTCTGTTATGGTAAAAATAGAGGAGGTATAGCAAGATGGAAGAGAAGTTGGTCTGTATTGGATGCCCGCGTGGCTGTACTGTGAAGGTGGAAATGGAAGATGGAAATATTCTAAGCGTTTCCGGGAATACCTGTACGTGGGGCGAGGCGTACGCCCGAAAAGAGGTGACGTCTCCCGAGAGGATTGTGACTTCAACAGTACGGCTTACAGGAGGCGTGCTTCCGGTGGTTCCGGTCAAAACAAAGAGCGGCATTCCAAAGGACAAAATGTTCGACTGTGTGAAAGCCTTGAGGGAGGTGGAACTTAAGGCTCCTGTCAAGATCGGGGATGTGGCTCTTGCGGATGCGGCGGGAACGGGAGTTGATGTGATCGTTACGAAAAATATAGAAAATATAGAAAAAATGTGACTTATGCTGGACAAATCCGACATAATACTCTAAAATAGAAACGTTAAATTTGAATGTATGATGCCAGGGTCAAAAGGTCTGAATCCACATCGTGCTTGCACGAGGGTGGATGAATGACCTTGGGACCCGCCCCGATATGAGGATAAAAGTGGGGCGTAA
>CAMNWW010000100.1 GCA_946566415.1 uncultured Lachnospiraceae bacterium
CGATAACGCCATTTTCCGGCTTGCCACGGCACAGGAAGCAGAGCTGGAGGACTATCTTTTTAGACGACCGGTTTTTGGAGGGTCTGTTTTTTACTTCCTCCTTAACCGGTTCTTCTGTCTCGGGTTCCTTGATATCCGGTTCCTCTGCCTCGGATTCCTTGATGTCCGGCTCCTTGATGTCCGGCTCTTTGGTATCCGGCTCCTCCGTCGCGGGTTTTTGCTCCATACCAGGCTCCACGCGTTTTATATAGCTAAAACCATATGCCGAGATAAAAAGCTCTGACATCTGTACCGGGTTTCCTGTAAACAGATCCACATAATCTGCTTTTACGGCGTCAACGCGCACAGTTTTGTCAAATTCACTGAAATTGAAGACGCCCAGGAGTGTCTCTCCTTCGTAGTATCTCCCGATACCGAGGACACTGTTATCGCCTGCCCACATGGTCCAGGTATCTGCCCCGGTCATAAATGCTTTTTCTTTTCTACGCACTTTCTCTAGCTTATCCAGACTCCAGAATACTTTCGCTTCAACGGAATTTGCATCCTCGATCTTCTCCGCCAGCTCCCAGCGCATTGCTCCCCTATGGATATATCGTGAATCATCCGCTTTCTGTGGATCTTCCTTATAAGAATAATCGTTGACCTGTCCGATTTCGTCTCCGCTGTAGAGCACCGGGATTCCCGACTGCATGAACATATAGGCATGGAGCATCACATCCAAACGGATTGCTCTTTCCATCGCTTCTCCGTTCTGCTCAAAACCTGCTTTTTCAATTCCGCACATGGATGCCGTCGTCCCACAGAAACGGGCGTCCCCTGTGGCCGGATCTGCATTGTAAAGGACTCCCCTGCTGTTGCTTCCCCCGGCATAGCCCTGGAAATAATCATTCAGGTACTGCTTATGAGAGCGTTCCCCTATTCCATCGCGCATTAGCGTCCCGTAATCCAGCCCCCATCCGATATCGTCATGGCACCGGAGATAATTCAGGAACACATAGTCTTTCGGAAGACTGCTGATAATATTGAGCTGCTGTTTCAAAAGGCGCACATCCCTTGTCGCAACTGTATGCCATGTAGTCGCCATCGTCGTCACATTGTAGAGCATATGGCACTCCGGCTTTTCTACGGTTCCAAAGTAGGGAACTACCTTTTCAGGCTCCATGACTACCTCGCCCAGAAGAAGAACACCTGGGCACACAATTTCAGATATCATACGCATCATACGCACGATAGTGTGAACCTGCGGAAGATTCCTGCACTGGGTATTCAGCTCCTTCCAGATATACGGGACGGCGTCTATACGAATGATGTCGATTCCCCGATTGGCAAGATAAAGGAAATTATACATCATTTCATTAAAGACACGGGGATTCTTATAATTCAGATCCCATTGATACGGATAAAACGAAGTCATGACAAAATGTCCCGCATCCGGAAGCCATGTAAAATTCCCGGGCGCTGTGGTCGGGAATACCTGCGGCACCGTCCTCTCATACATCTCCGGTATTGAAGCGTTATCAAAGAAAAAGTACCGGCTCATATACTCGCCTTCACCCTGGCGCGCCCGCCTGGCCCACTCATGCTCCTCCGAAGTATGGTTCATCACAAAATCCATACAGACATTAATTTGTTTCTTATGGCACGCCGCCGTCAGACTTTCCAAATCTTCCATAGAGCCAAGATTTTCCTGCACTTTCCGAAAATCGGACACGGCGTACCCGCCGTCCGACCTCCCCTTTGGCGTCTCAAGAAACGGCATCAGATGAATATAGTTCACATTGCTCTTTTCTATATAATCCAGGCGCTTTTCAACCCCCTTCATATTTCCCGCAAAATTGTCAATATAGAACATCATGCCCAGCATATCGTTCCTCTTATACCAATTTGGATCTTCCTCCCGGCGCAGATCCGACGCCTTTAGATCAGCATTTCTCTCCTCGTAGAAACGGTACATAGAATCACAGAGCTCGGCAAACATGGAGTCATTCCCATATAATTCCATGAAAAGCCATTTTAGCTCGTCAAAATGTTTCTCGAAACGTTTTTTGTAATTGTTTTCCATTCTCACACCTCACACCTTTTATAGTTTCTTTTAAATCAATCATTTTCATATTCAATCCCCACCAGGAACAATCCCTGCGGCGGAGCGGTCACCGCCTCCCGAGTCCTCTCTTTCCCTTCCAGAAGGCTTAAGACCTTCTCCGGCTCATAGAATCCCCGGCCCACACGAATCAAGACTCCGGCAATGATACGCACCATATTATAGAGAAACCCGTTCCCGCTTACCCGGATCACAATCTCTTTGTCTTTCTGTTCAATGTTCAGCTCCGTAATCGTGCGTACTGTCGTTTTTGCGTTAGTCCGTATGCAGCAAAAGGATGCAAAATCATGTTCTCCCAGGAGGTACGCCGCGCCTTCCCGCATTTTCTCCACATCCAGATCGAAACCGACAAAGCAGTGATACAACCGCTCTGTGGGCATCGGTACTTTCGTATTGATGATACGGTATTCATAGGTCTTCCGGCTGTTCTGGTATCTGGGGTGCCAGTCTAAAGGAACCTCCTCTGAATTTACCACCGCAATATCTCTTGGCAGACGCTGGTTCAGCGCATAAGAAAACCGCTCTGCCGGTATACGGCTCCGGGTGTCAAAAACCGCCACATTTCCCAACGCATGTACGCCGGAATCTGTCCGGCTGGCGCCGAGCACCCGTATCTCTTCACCTGTCAGAGTACTGACGGCGCGGTTCAGAGCCGCCTCAATCGTGATTCCGTTAGGCTGTATCTGCCATCCACAATAATTTGTCCCGTCATAGGCCACAGTCAACTTGATTCTTCTCATCCTGTTCTACCCCGCCGATCAGAATATCCAGACATGGAAGGGAAGATATCTCCCTGCGCTAAACGCCGCTATCATATAGACTGCCATGACCGCATATGCGATATAATCCCTTCTATTGTAAATAAGAGGTTTCATCTTTGTCCGCCCCGCCCCGCCCCGGTAACATCTGGCTTCCATTGCCATCGCCAGATCGTTCGCCCGGCGGAATGCCGACACAAAAAGCGGCACCAGGATCGGCACCATCGCTTTAGCCTTCTGTATGATATTGCCGCTCTCAAGGTCCGCCCCCCTTGCCGTCTGGGCTTTCATGATCTTATCCGTCTCCTCCAGAAGGATTGGAATGAACCTAAGGGCGATCGACATAATCATAGAAATCTCATGCACTGGAACCTTGATACGATTCAAAGGATTCAGCATCTTTTCCAGTCCGTCCGTCAGAGCATTCGGCGTTGTCGTGAGGGTCATCAAAGACGCGCCCGTAATCAGGAAAATGAGCCGTATCGTCATGTACACCGCCGTGCGAAGCCCCTGTTCGGTCACCTTAAAGCGCCAGAATGTAAAAAGAATTTCTCCGCCCGGCGTAAGGAAAAGGTTAAACAGCACTGTGATCAAAAGAAGCACGATAATGGGCTTAAGCCCCCGCATAATATATTTAAAAGGAACCTTCGCGAGCCTGACGCACACTGCCAAAAATACCGCCGCAAATACATATCCGGCCAGATTCTTAAAAGTAAACAGAGAAATCAGATACAGAAGCGTACATATGATCTTTACCCGTGGGTCAAGCATATGGATTTTGCTGGCCGCCGGATAATATTGTCCTATCGTGATATCCCGAATCATTCTTCCTTCTCCTTCTTAAGCGCCGCCATGATCTCGTATGCCGCCTCCTCTATGAGAGTTGCGTCAGTAAATACCGGAAGCCCTCTCTCTTTTAATTCATGCATGATATAGACCGCCTGGGGCGCGGCGAGTCCTACGCTCTCCAGCTCTTTATAATGAGAAAACACCTCTTTCGGTGTATCATCGAACAGTACCTCTCCCTGGTTCATAACAATGATACGTTCCACATAACGGGCGATGTCTTCCATACTGTGAGATACCAGGATGACCGTCATATCGCTCTCTCGGTGGAGAAATGCGATCTGGTCGAGGATCTCGTCCCTTCCTTTCGGGTCAAGGCCCGCCGTCGGTTCATCCAGTACCAGCACTTTCGGATGCATCGCAAGCACGCCCGCGATCGCCGCACGCCTCTTCTGTCCTCCCGACAGCTCGAAGGGCGACTGAGCGTAATACTTTTCTTTCAGCCCTACCATTTCCAGCGCTTCTCTCGCCCTCTTTTCACACTCCTTTGGTGAAAATCCCTGGTTCCTGGGTCCAAAACAGACGTCGGTGAGGACGTCCGCCTCGAAGAGCTGATGCTCCGGGTACTGGAATACCAGCCCCACCTGGTTCCTCAGCTCTTTCAAAGGATAGTCCTTCTCATAAATATTTTTATCATTATAATATATGGCGCCTTCTGTGGCTTTTATCAGCCCGTTGAGGTGCTGGATAAGGGTCGATTTTCCCGAACCGGTATGGCCGATCACTCCAACGAACTGCCCCTGGGGTATTTCCAGCGACACATCTTTCAGCGCTTGTTTTTGATACGCGGTTCCCTCACTGTATACATATCCTACGTGCTCTAATCTTATCGACATAATGCGTTCACCAACTCTTCTTTTTTCAGGATGCCCGCCGGAACATCCAGCCCTCTTTTCCTGAGCTCATCTGCCAAAAGTGTGACCTGCGGTACGTCCAGACGATATCTTTTTAATTCTTCCACCTGTGAGAAGATTTCCCGCGGCGTTCCCTGCATCACGATATGTCCATGATCCATGACGATCACGTGATCTGCGTCTACTACTTCTTCCATATAATGTGTGATCAAAATAACCGTTATGTTCTCCTTCTGCCTAAGCTCTGCCACACTTTTCAGTACCTCTTTCCTCCCGTTTGGATCCAACATCGCAGTAGGCTCGTCCAGCACGATGCATTTCGGGCGCATCGCGAGTACGCCCGCGATCGCCACCCGCTGCTTCTGCCCTCCGGAGAGCTTGTTGGGGGAATGATGGCGGTACGATATCATCCCCACCGATCTTAAGCTTTCCTCCACCCGTTCCCATATTTCTTCCGTTGGGACTCCCAAATTCTCCGGTCCGAATCCTACGTCTTCCTCAACGACCGCCGCAATGATCTGATTATCCGGATTCTGGAAAACCATGCCTGCGCTTTGACGGATATCCCATATGTGTTCCTCCCTGGAAGTATCTTTCCCATCCACCCACATAGAACCGTCCGTCGGAACCAGAATCGCATTCATATGTTTCGCCAAAGTAGATTTACCGGAACCGTTATGCCCCAGAATGGCGATAAAATCGCCCGGCTTTATATCCAGATCCACCTCGTCGACCGCCCGGCTCGTGCTTATAACGTTCCCTTCCTCGTCACGCTTTTCATATTCAAAAATCAGCTTGTCTGCTTTTATCATTTCCATATAGATCTCCCCGCACCGTTCCCTCGTGCGCAATCAATTTTATGCAAAGTATACGCTCAACAATAAAAAAAGTCAATCGCCATTTTACCACGTTTTTTTGTTAAGCGTTAAGCCAGTCGGTCGCGCCGACGCACGCCGCTGCCCTGCCCCCGCATTCATTGGCAAATGCAGCGCACTCTCTAAGATTCTTTCCCTCCAAGAGCGCGTATAAGAATCCTGCCACGAAGCTGTCCCCTGCTCCCGTCGTGTCGATACACGATACATTTTCCTGCGGCAAAACCTGGTATTCTTCTTCCCTGTTCTTCACCAGGCATCCGGCAGCGCCGCACTTAATAACCACATTCTTCACACCCGTCTCCAGGATTGCTTCCGCCGCCTCGGGCGCCGTCCCTTTTCCTGTAAGGAGCATCGCCTCCTCTTCATTGGGGAACAAATAATCCAGAAAAGCGAACGCCGGAGCCATCTCTTCTATCGTCTCATTGTTTTTACATTTAGTCATATCCGCGCAGAGGATTTTTCCTTGCCTTTTCGCCTGCGCGAACAGTATACAGAGTTCTTCTGTCTTAATCCTGGGAAATACAAAAATACTGGCAAAGCACACGATCTTAGCCGGCTTGGGGAACGGAAGATGGATATCGGAAAGGGTAAGGCTCCTCAGGCTTCCCCGGGGATTGGTGAGGAAATTCCGTTTTCCTCCCTCTTCCACCAGAACCACGTTGATCCCTGTCGTCAGTTTTTTGCGCACACAGTCGTCCGGTATCTCGATTCCCTCTTCCTTTATATGTTTCTGAAGGAATTTTCCTGCCTCGTCATCCCCCAGAACTGTTTCCAGCCGCACACATTTTCCCAGGCGCGCGAGGATCGTCGCCTCGTTCAGCGCATCCGCGCCCACGGACATTCGTATATCCTCTGCCGGATGTGACCCTGTCTGAAATACCTCGGCGCTTACCGGATACACTAGGATGTCGACGATCGCCGCCCCGACGACGACGATCTCTGTTCTTTTATCTCCCATTTCTCCCTTCCTCCTTCACTACACCTATTTCTTACCGTACCGCCCATAGCATTTTACGATCACAGCGGAACCCGTGCTTTCATCCTCCGCCTCCGCTTCTGCCCGTACCGATGCGTCGACCGGACACAGAATAGGCTGTACGCAAAGTTCTTCAGGTACCAGACTTTCGGTCCACGCCGCAACTTCCTTTTCCTCTGTGTAGAAATCCACGCCCTTTTGACTGTTCCGCGCCCACTTCTGCACCTGTATGGAGGCGACCTCATACTCTTCTAGTCCTTTGTCCGTCTGGATTCCATGATCTTTCAGAAAACCGATGCTCCTTTCAAAAAACGGATACACGACCGCAGAAGAATGGACGCCCCGCCCTTCTGCCTGAACCCGGACAATTCCGGAAGGAAAAATCCCTTCCATATCCATCATTTCCATCTTCATCACATCATACTGATAAGCGGCCAGAAAGTCGTTCTTCTCTTCTTTTGTAAGCTTCATAACCGTCTCCGCCACACCGTCGCACCAGGTAAAACGTTCCTTTTCCAGCTCCTTTTCTGCTGTCAGCGGATATGCCTTCTGCTTGTATTCTTCTGTCTCATATACTCCTGCAAAGTCCGCGAAAAGCATCCGGCTGACAGGATACGTCCGATATCTGCATCCTCCGTCCTGCATCCGGAAACAGACTGTAACTTCCGTCACAGCCGCCTCTTCCTTAACTTCGCCGGCAGACGCACTTCTGGATACCTTCCCGATCCAGTCCAAGGCTTCTTCCTTCCCTTCATCTTCCAGACCAAAACGCCGAAGCCTTACGTCTGTCAGATAATCGTCCATTGTCTGTATCATTTCATATTCCCCCTGACCCATATCGATGCCGGCTAAGCTCACCGAAATACTCTCCGTCCGGGAAATCTCCGGGATATAACTGTCAAAAGGATTTCGGACCGCCATAAACAATACTGCAATACTGCATACAAGCGCTCCTTCCAGGGCGAGCTGCCCTTTTCTTCTGAATACGTTTTTTTTCGGCATCAGTACCAGCCATTCGATAAAAAGATGAACCAGAAATGCGCTGATCATTCCCACTCCGCTAAGAAGTACCGCGCCTCTTGCCGCCCCATTCTCAAAGAATCCATTCCCCGCCGCCCCGGTCAAAGTCACGACAAGCTTTCCAAACCACAATCCAAAAAAACAGGACGCTATGATTTCCACAGACCTCTCCG